>CAINVS010000292.1 GCA_903854205.1 uncultured Bacteroidota bacterium
TATAACGTATCAGAATTAATAATCTTTCAATAACCCCTCTGCCAGCCATTCGGCTAACAGCTGCCTGTTTTTAGGCTGAATGACGCGCTGTCTGTCAGCGGCATTTTGAATATTTGCCAATTCAATAAAAACAGTTGTCGGAATTACTTCACGTAAGACATGCAAATCTCTACCGCTGATTGTTCCTGAATAATCGTCGTGTTTTCGGTATATGTCATATTTCGATTTAACTGTTTTATGCAGAACTGCAGCCAGTGATCTTCCAATAGTACTTTCAGGAAAATAGTAAAAAAATAGATCAACTCTTTGATTTTTATTTCTTGAATCGACATGAATTTCAATAGTCCGTTGGTAATCTACTCCACGTCCTTTATACTTACGATAAAGGGAATTTATTAGTTCTGAGCGCTGCTTCAAGCGCTCTTTCTGATCTTTAGGAATAGCTTTTCCTCCTAAAACGGTTTCGTCGGCATCACAGTTAAGCAGCTCCAGATCTCTGATGCCATCGCTGTCTTCAGTAATAAAATGTACAATTGCTCCGTGTTTCAGCAGCTCTAGCCCCAAACGGAGTGATATATCATAGGCATATTCATCCTCACAAATCTGTTTACCTTTTTCTGTCGACATTGCTCCTGGGTCGGGGCCGCCATGACCTGAAACTAAATAGTATACTGCACCGGCCAGCTTCTTGTCAGCAAGCTGTACTTCTGAAAACGATTTGCCAAAAATCGGGTAATTTCTTTCCGAAGGCACAAAACTGAGCGGGTTGGGAGGACAGGCCTTCATGTGATAAGGGCACCAGATTTCACCATTTTCGGTTTTCAGGTTGAATAGCTGCATGGTTTTGTTGTAGCGCTCAACCTGCTTTGCCAGCAGGAGGTCCTTCATATCTACACTGCTGTGAATTGATTTCCCATCGAAACGATGTTTTTCAATGGGCAGTATATAATTTTTATCAGCAATGAGCGTTGATTTCAGCGTAAGATTATTCAGTTTGCAGAACATCTCCAGATTGCAGGCAGCACGGTCCAGGCCGTAACGACCCAAGAGTACATAAATTCCATCACCCGATTTTGCCTTTGCCCGTACATAGTCGGTCTGAGCCCATGAGCCGCAGGCTATGAGCATAAGCAGTAGCAGTGGAAATAATCTGATGGGTCTCAAAATATGCTATTCTTTCAAATTATGTCTAATTAACATCTTATCTTATTTGTTCCAGCAGCCACTCTCTTTCTGTCAGTAGTTTTGTTCCCGATATCTCCTCTTTCAGCTTTTTCTTTTCAGCTTTATCAAAGGGATTGAAAGCCAGTAATTTTTGGGCTAAACGGATGATGTTCAGATAATTTTCATGGTGATAGGTCTGCAGTTCCCCCGATTGTTTTTTTCGGTTCACAAAGGTACGAAAACTTGCCAAAAAAGATTCCAAAACATCATATTCGTCCAATTCGTAATAGATTTTCATGAGCATAACTTTGGTATTCAGATTCAGGAATATATCACTGTATTCTACTTTTTGCAGCAGAATTCGGGCTTCATCGTATTGTTTCTGATCGAAACAGAGTTTGGATAAGGCAAAATTAACGTAGGCAGTCCGATGCTGAACGGCGAGATACTGTTGGAAATCCCTGATGAATTTTGCTGTCCAGTCGAACTCCTTCAACCAAAGTGCCACGCTCACAATATTCTTGAAAATAAAAGGATTTAGCTGACCGTCTTCCAACCAAAATCCCTGTTTCAGGCCAGCTTTGTAAAGTTCGAGCATGATTTTGAAATAATTATCGAAACCCTGCTGCTGCAGATTCACTTTTTTAGTACAATAATTGAGCGCAAAGATGTGTAGATCCCGCATTTCAAGAGCAGGGAAAAGACTGTCGGAATCGAGCAGCATATCTTTGTAACGGTTGAAATAATCCTCCCCATCAGTAGTGACTGCCCTGTAATAATAAAAATACAGCGCAATTGCCCGATGTTCAAGTAATTTTGGGGTCTGTTCCACATATTCCAGCAATTTATCCAACAGACCTGTTTCGTAACCGATCTTGTAAACTGTTTGGTGTGCAAGCAGCAGGCAACTCTGTTTCAGTTTTGCTGCTATGTATTGTATGTCAAGTGTATCACTTAGTTCCTGCAGATTGCGGGGTGCATTTCTTTGCGTATCGCCCGTAAAAAGATATTTCTCCTGTTCTATTCGAAAAAGACTTTCATAATAATTGAAGTCGCGATAAGGGACTTTCTCCAAATGTATTTTAGCCTGTTCCAGACTTTGCTTAAAATGCTTGCCCAGATGTCGCCGTCTATAAGTGGAAGAGAGGTGTATCTTGCTCTGCAGCTCATTTTGAGAAGCTTCACGTACAATCAGGAATTCCTCAATCAGTTTTAACAAAAAAGACATGGCATATCGCAGCAGTCCATCCGATTCTTTTCCGTAATTTTCATCCGGAAAAATTGCACTGAATGTTTTTTCTTTTGATAAATGCTCCGTCTTCTCATTGTCCGTTTTTTCCAAATAATCCAACAGTAAAATGACATCTTCCCGTTTATTGAAGTAGGGAGAATGAACAAATTTCCGGAGTGCAGTTCTTTCAGTTGAGGTCAAACTAAAAAAAACTTCAATTAATTTACTTTGTTGCATTTTGAATAATTTTGACAAATGATGCCCAAATACCTTTTATATACTGCCATTGTAATTTAAATATTTTTGACAAATTAAGAATAATGTATTAATTACTTTACATTATTTATCACATTTTTGTAATGTGAAATAGTGTTCGTTCAAACGGAAAGTCAGGTTTTGTTATTTTCGACCCGGCTTTTCCAATCCCATTACTGATATGAGATACCTTCTGATCCTCCCGTTCCTCTGCCTTCTGGCAAATGTAGTATCAGCCCAAAACGCTGTGATGATAGGCCGTATATGGGCCGACAATGATAATAATTGCCAATTTTCGGGCAGCGATAGAATTATGTCAGAAATTATTGTCGAGGCCCGAGATTCGTTTACAGGTAGTACCTATTATGCTGCAACTTCCATACAGAATAATGGATACTATGAGTTTTTTATACCGCCGGGCATTTATAACATTAAGGCAAATCTGCCCTTTGATTTTCCATATCAGTCCTATTGTCAGAATGTAGTCCCTTTGTTTTTAACTTCCGGTCAGACTGATACCTTCGATTTTTACGCCCAAAGACTTTTGGGTTGCGCTAAGATGAAAGTGGAAATTGGCAGTCCTGGACTACCCGATTGCGGTACCGGTAAATATTGGATGAGTTATGAAAATATAGGTACAAGTACAGCCTTTAATGTATTGATAGATTTGCAGCTCGATTCGCTGATGGTTTTGGATACAGCAAGTATACCTTATACAAACATAGGGAATGGCCTTTACCGTTTCAATGCAGGTACTGTTGGCGTCGGTAGGGATTCTGCTGTTGTTGAAATGTTAGGTGTCAGTTACTGTGCTGCAATACTCGGCCAAACTTTCTGTGCCAAATTATCTGCAACGGCACAGAACAGCTGCCCGGATCCCTGGCAGGGTCCTGTAATTGAAGTGAATACAGAAGTTGTCGGAGATTCTATCCTGTTTAGCGCCCGTAATATTGGTCCCACCAATATGCTGCAGGTTCCAAGAACCAGAGTGATAATTGATGATGTAATGTATTCTCCACCGGTACCTGCGCTTGATACAACTACTCTTTACAGCTTTTCTGTATTTGCAGAGGACAAAATGTACCGTTTCGAGGCCGATCAGGATTCAACAATGCCAAAAATAAGCGCTGGGCCTCAGGCTTGGGCTGCCAAAGAAGTTGGAAACTTCAAAGCGGGCAGTTTTACACAATATTTTACTGATAATACAGACCCTTCCATTGCCTATGATTGTCAGGAAACGGTTTCTTTGCTGACCTATAACAGCAAAAGCACTCAAACAAAGGGTTATGGTGCTGAAAGATATATTTCGAACAGAATTCCTTTGGAATATCAGATCCGTTTCCAAAATCTGAGTCCGACCGTTGCTCAATCAATAGAAATAATTGACACCTTACCGGAATATTTGGATGTTAATACGCTGATCATGGGTGCAACAAGTCATGGAAATTATAAACTTAAGCTTTTTGGCGAGCGTGTATTGAGCATTAGTTTTCCATCCATTATGCTGCCGAGTCAATTGCAGAGTTCCGATAACTCAATTGGATTTATCAATTTCTTTATCGATCAGAAAGCTGATGCCCCTTTAGGAGGGGTGATTGAAAACAGAGCTTTAATCGTGGTTAATTATTTGGATACCATACGTACGGCCACAGCTTATAATACGATCGGTGAAGATTTTATTCTGCTGCTCAGTGCTGAAACTGTTTTTGATGAAAATGCTCAGGTAAATATTTACCCAAATCCGGCGAGGACAATTTTGAATATTAAAGTAGAGGGTATAGAGTTCAGTACGATGGAATTCGTTTTAACAGATATCGCAGGCCGTACAGTTTATGAATCTGATGCTGCGGCTTCACCCATGCAGTTAGAGCTTCCGGCTTTAGAGAACGCGCTTTATTTTTATCGGATTCTCGCAGATGGTAAAACTGTTGATGTTGGAAAACTTGTAATCTTAAAGTAACAGATAAAATCGATATGTAAAATATATAGGGCTGTCTCAAAATGTATCGGGATAGCCCTTGTTTTTGTGTAAAAAGTACAAACTTTAGACCTGCTCTTTTAGAAGTTCTTAAGCGTTATTGCTTTTTCAATGCTACAATTTCTTTTTCATTTTTTAATCTGAGCCTGCTGTTCTTTGATGGCTTCAACAACAATATTCATCACTTAGATTTCCGATCTGCTTTAAAGTTATTTGAGCCGTTAAAAGGTTGTTCATCTTTATTCAGCAGTTCATTGGAGCAGTACTCGCGGCCAGACACAAGACTATTTTATATATGGCCTCAAAACTATAAAACAAAAAAAGAGGCCATCCAAGCTTTATGGACGGCCTCCTTTCATTAAAATTATTTTGGTACTATCTTGGTCTTGCTGTATTTATGTAATTAGGATCAGGCTGTTTTACAGGAGGAGCATCCCAACGCATTTGCGTGCCGTCCCACCATATTGGCTGATTTGTCCCATCTGTATTGTTATCATTGTACATTACTTTTTCCATTTTGCTATCGAACTCGCTGCTCAGAAGTTCAGCAGCCGTGTTAAGGTTGCCTGTATTGACAGGACTAACTGCCATCCATGAAATTTGAACATTTGAACTACCGCCGTTATTTTCATATATCCAAAAACCTTCATTACTGATCTGAGTGATAAAGACACCTGCAGTACTGCCCTGAGGAGTTGCGGTGATAACCATTTCATTCATATCAGAAGTCATCACTTTTTTGAAACTCTCTTTGAAAGAAACAAAAGCACGGCCATTTTCCATTTGAACTTTTCCTTTATCAGTAACTTCAGGACTGATTGCAGCACTCATATAACCTGAAACGCGTTCACCAGTTGCAGTGGGCATAAGATAAGTAAATGGTTTATTGGTAAAGCCCTGTCCGTCAACATAAAGACTATATGTTTCTCCTTTTGCATGGAAGCCATATTTCAAACCTCGTACCCAGCCGCCCATAGCGCCGCCGTAAATACCCAAACCGATGTTGGTGTTCAGTCCAAGTTCTGTATTTCCATCCTGATAAATTTTAACCTGTCCATCATTTGCGCTTGTGTTTCCACCGCCCGCATTACGCCCTGCAACAGCACCTGTAGTGTAAGCCATACCAAAACCATATACGGCATAATCCACAAAAGCGGAATTGCAATAACCCAAAGCGCCTACGCCTAACCCAAAATCGTAACCCATCACACCACCGGAACGGGCGGTGAAACCGCCATTGCCATATACTCCAAATTTATAGGCTCCTGCGGTAGCTGCCGTTACAGCACCTGAACCACTTACCCCTGCACTAACAGCATTAAAAGCTAGGCCGGCAGTAGTATTGCCAATCAGACCGCGCACCCCGGCACCTCGGCCATTGGTACCATAGTATTCGCCTTGTACGCCTGCATAAAATGTTGGACCGCCAGTTACCTGACCATAAGTTCCAGAACCGTCAAAAGCAGAGTAGCCATTGATAGCCCAAGGAAAGGTACCATTTGAAACACCATTCATTAAATCGCCTGGAACGACGGTACTAGTCGCGCCAATAAAAAATTCGCCTAAGCTTGATAAGCGACCACGTACGATATTATTCGAAACCAAATCAATATGCTGATTGGTACTTGTTCCTAAAAAGCCGGTGGCTGTAAGGGCGTTTGTAGTTCCTGTAGTTGTGCCTACTTTCCAGTCGGTACTTTCTGTATTAAGTAATCTTACCCAAGCTGTACCATTCCAATAGTAAAAACCCGGAGTGACATTGGTTGGAGTAATGCCTGCAGTTGCAGTATTATAAACCAAAAGCGAAGTAGCCGGTGTTGTTACAGGGGCTGCCACATTTGTTGCGCTGAGTGCAATACGTGGGATAAGTACCCCACGGTTAGCATCTGTAATTTCTAATTTAGCACTTGCGTTTGGTGTGGCAGTGCCAATACCAACGTTTTGTGCTTTTGCGATTCCGCTTAATGCTAAAATTGATAGAGTTGTGTAAAGTAATCTTTTCATAGTAATTAAATTAGTTTTTTAGGTTTTAAATGTTTGTTTAGAACAATCATATTCATTTTAACCAAAACTAAATAATTTGAACCAGAAAAAGAAGTAATCGTTTAATTAAATTAATATTTTAACATAAGATTCTATTTTAATTACTTTTATTTTTAATTTTAGATTAAAGTTATTGAATCAAAATAACAAAATCTGCTGATGCCTAATTCGAATTATA
>CAINVS010000293.1 GCA_903854205.1 uncultured Bacteroidota bacterium
TACAATTTACATTCTAGTACACTCAAACTTTGAATATTACGCAGAATCGCTTGAACTACTTGACGTTACAATTGATTTTTTTATTGAAAATCCCATATTTAATGCGGCATCATCTCCTAGTTTTCCTGTTGAAATATCACGCATAAGCCTAGCGCCAATTAATTTAACCATTGAGGAAATATGTAATTTATGGTCTTCATTAGGTGCTAAATACCAACCCTCTGTACTTTACAAAGTAAGACTAATGTGAATTATTTTGGGGGGGGGGGAAGGATTATCTAACGGTCCATAACATGGGGTTTTGTGCAAGTGTGGCTTGACGTTCAAACTCCGGCTGTTTGCATCGCTGTACTTTTTCCCCACCGCGTGGTCTTCCTTCTTTCTACCGAAACAACCCCTCCATCGTAACAACCTGGTCCACATTATTTATTTCCGCCCCGCGTGGTCTTCGTCCCTTCCTCCAAAACGCCCCGCCGCCGCGCTTGTGTCTTTTTCGACCAAGCGCACGCAACGTGAGCGGCCAAGGCCTGTAAGAAATTGATTGTAAAGACTTTAATCCTATTCGTCGCTGCTTTTGCGCTAACTTGTCCCGCAGAAGATCAAAGCACAACGGCAGGATACCAAGCATACAGGATGCGGAAACTACGCCATGCGGAATCCCATGACTTTCCATAATACGGAAACAAAATTAAAGCAGTTTCCATTTTTCGGAAACTTTTTTTGTATATTTGCGTTATGAATATTGTTGAATGTTTAACAGGAAAAGTTTACCCGATTGAAATTTTGCCTGTTGAAAATACAGACTACAAATCACTTTCGAAAGCCCGGTATTTTTTTGACTGGAAAGAAGAGCGCAAACAAGAGGTGTTCAAATTAGTCATGAAAGGACAGAAGGATATACTGGGGCTGGTTTCAATCGAAAGAATTCCCGCTGAATGGAGAATTCACATCAGGCTTCTTACCGTTTCAAAAGAGAATGCAGGAAGTGGGAAAATTTTCGAAAATATTGCGGGCAACTTAATCTGTTATGTTGCCAAAATTGCAGTCGCTGATTTCGGAGCATTAGCCTGCGTGTCTCTCAGGCCTAAAAGTTCAATAGCACAGCATTATATTGAAAAATACAATATGCATGTTGCCGGCACGACATTGAGCTTAGAAGTTCCTGAAATCATAAACTTGATTAATCAATTTGACCATGACTAAAGAACAAAATATGATCAATGCTGATACCGAGTATGGTGTTGACTCAAGATATGAAACAACGAAGGACAGAGAACAGGATGCTGTTGCGTTAATGCAAGCACGTTTGGAAAGAATGAAAAATCTTCCAAAGGAACAAGTCCTTCGTGCAAAACTCTTGCAGTTGAAATTAAAAATGGAAAATTACCTGAAAGAGCCTGTTTATGATAAACAAAATCATTTTGCTCAATTCTTAGAAACATATATTGATGCAATTTATTCAAAGCGTAGTGAATTTGCGAAGGATATCAATGTTACACCTGTTTTTTTAAGCAAGGTTATCAACAGTCATCGGGAACCTAAAGAAGAGTTTATTTTAAAACTTATGGTTCACTCTGAAAAAGTTTTCAAACAAGTGGGTGTGTTTCATAATAAAACTTGGTATCAGGTTTATTACCACGAAAAATTATGCGATACGATGTCGAGTCAGGATGAATGGAGACCTAAAATTGAAAAGCAAGTAAAACTAAGGAGCGAGGTCTAAATAAAGTACCTGATACGACCGCCAAAACGGGTACTCCCACCTCGCGTGGCCTTCCTTCTTTCTACCGAAACAACCCCTCCATCGTAACAACCTGGTCCACATTATTTATTTTATGTGCGTTTTCTACCACGCTAAAAGTCGTGATGAGCGTGGTGAATAAGTGCTTTTGTGCCCGAATTCCGCTTTATCTATACTTTTTTGTGCAGATAAAGCGGATTAGTGAAGCATAACCTGCTTTATCTATGCTTTTTTATATAGATAAAGCGGAGTATTGAAGCATAACCTGCTTTATCTATGGTTTTATGCCTAGATAAAGCAGTGTATGATCGCGTTAGGGCTCATTACGGAGCGTGCGAAGCAACAGTTTCAATTAGATGGTTCATTATCAGATAAATATAAGCAAAAAATGCAAATGTTTGGAGATTTTGAGCGGGTGATTTATATTTGTATAAGACTTACGAAAAGTGTATATTTTTACGCGCTGTACACATGGCCTGGACGTTCACCAAGGGCATTTGAAAAATATGAAGACGACTACTTTGGTTACAAACAATTCAATGATAAACTACGAACTTAAAAATATCGACCCCGATGACCTTGAAGACTTACTCATAAAAGTGGAGACTTCATTTGACATCGCGTTCGTTGGGGACGAGTTGGTCCATATCATGACCTTTGGACAACTTTGCGAACACCTTGCGAACAAAATTCAGCTTGAACATTCAGACGATTGTACAAGTCAACAGGCATTTTATAAATTACGTGACGCAATTATTGCCACAAGTCAGGTCGACCATAAAAAAACAATTTCTACAGACTTTCCGCTTGCAGCCCTTTTTCCAAGACACAACAGACGTTCACAAACCAAAAAAATGGAAGCACATGTAGGCTTTAAATTAAATATTATGCGACCACCACATTGGGCGACTGGAATACTGGCAATTATGCTCCTGGCTTCTATTGTCGGACTTTTCTTTTATTGGCAGATCGGACTTGTAGGACTTGCTTTTTCTATTGTGGGGCTTTGGCTTGCAGATAAAATTGGAAACGAACTTGATTTACAAACAGTTGGGCAAGTTGCCGAAAAAATGACGAGCGCACATTATTTAAAATCAAGGCGAGATATGCGGACTTTTAATAAAAATGAAATTGAAAAAGTGTTGGTCGCCTTGTTCAGCAACTATTTTGACATCGACCATGGAATTCATCCCGAAACAAATCTGGAAAGAAGCATATAACTATTACTCCGACAAATCGGTGGACGAATTGAAAACGGATATTCAGCAACTTTTGGACAAAACTAGAGGATGGGACTTTTCTGTAAACCTAACGGGTAAGTTTACGTCGGAGCTTGAATTCGAAATGACGCCGAAGTGGCAATTTGCTATTATTAGGGGTTTTGAGCAGAAAATATCATACTTGGAAGGACAAATTTTTGTTGACGAATTTAAAAGGACACGCGTAACGTTCAGTGTCAGACCCAATTCGACTTTACTGATCTTTCTTTTTACATTTCCAATGATTGGAATATTCGCGCTGACAACGGGCAATATGAAGGGCGATCAAGAAGCAGCGAAAATGGTAGGATTGGCTTTTATATTTGTTGTACCCGTTGTAATGCTATTACTTGGATACTTTGCCAAACAGGACATAAAGAACTGTTTTGTAAGGACATTTGATTTGAAACCAGTGGAATGAGCATCTTAATGAAATACTAAAACCGGATATTGATACAAAAACCACCAAACCCCAAGCATCAAAACCTTAGCCACAATCCGATGAAAAATGCCATTTACCTTTTTGCACTACTTTTTACCACAACTGTTTTCGGGCAAACCAAAGACAGACGAGCAGAACTTTACGTTCATGGAGGCGTAGATGAAATCTCCGTTTCACCCGATGAGAAAATTTGGTTGGTAACGGCAATGGGAAATACCTATTATACCAATCGTATTGATTCAAACTGGCATTATGGAAAACCGGTTTTTGAATCAACGGAAGAACTTGATCTTGACCATCCGGGCCTTGATCGCATATCTTTTTTTAATAAAGATACCGCAATCATGACCGGTTACATATCGGTTGAAAAAAAGGGGTATACAAAAAATGGTTTTTATCTAACCCAAGATGGAGGGGCAAACTGGAAGTTGCTTAACTATGGCGGTAACTCCTGGATTTATTCAACCTATACCGACAAGCAAGGTAACGCCTGGATGGGTGGCCAATCGAAATCGATTTATTACTCTGGCGATTTTGGGCAGCATTGGAAAACCTTAAAGTTGCCTTTTAAAAAATCAGACAGAATTTATGGGATTTACATGATTGATTCCATGCATGGCGTAGTAAGCTCAGATGAAAATGAAATCCTGCTCACTACGAATAACTGGAAAACCGCTAAAAAAATTCCGCCCCCACCTTATCCGAAAAATTATCAAAAAAACATACCAGGCTATCATGATGAACGCATTCCAAAGATTAAGATTTGGGATCATTACCTTGTAATCACTCGCCATAGACGTGTTTATTATACTGATTTGAATACCATCAACTGGAAGTCTTTTCCAATAAAAGCATACGACTTTGAAATAGACAATGATGCTAAAATACTATATACGATTACAGACAGCCTGAAAGTAATATGTTTCACGTCACCCACTGAATATCAATTATTTACAGACAAATCACTCCCAAGTAATCCCATCGACTTCAAAGTTGTGCATGGTTCGCTGTTTGCTGTATCAAACGGATATCAGGTTTATAAAGTCAACAAAAACTCCCTAACGAATTCCTTACAATACACAACGGACAAAAAAATTGAGACCCCACTAATTATAAAGCAAGGAACATCATTGACCTGGGGAGCTACCGGAAATCAATTGTATGTAGCGGACGATCATCATCGAGATTGGTACAGGGTGCAAGCGCTTGATTTTTATGTCAAAGATTTTATGCTTTTAAACGATAGCGTTGCGATACTATGGGACGGCATTAAAAACAATTACCGCTATGCTTTGAGTGATTCTGCACCAAAACAATATATATTAGAAACGCCCCTGAAAACTTTTTTATCGTCGAAGATCAAAAAAATTCTTATAAATTCGGGAACTAGCGGTTGCTTTCACAGCTCCAATGATGCAGTGCATTATGAAAGCATAAACGACACTATCCTTGAATCAATTATGGTTACCAATGACGTTAACCGTGAAATAGAACCCAAAAGTTTCAGGAATCACATAAGTACCTCAGGATTAACGGCACTCCTCAAAGACATCAACGATCATCCCGCTGCTATTCCATCGATTCAAGATTTTCACATTACGGATACAGATAAAAGGAACTATCTCACCAAGGTGAATGCTCAATTCCATAAAAAGGAATCAGATTACATAGAAGAACAGAAAAAAAGTAGAAAACCGTTTGATGATGCTATTCCTTCAAAGTTGGATACGCTCAGCAGTTCCGTCCTTGAGGCTATTTTAAATCAACAAGAAGGTGGTAGAAGCACTTCAAAAAATTGGTTTGCCATTCAAATCATCAACGAAAACAAGGACACCCTAAATATTGAAAGGTTCTATTACATAAAAACGCTTCCCTGGCAGCTTCCCTGGAAATTTGAATATAAGGGACAACATTTTAACTGTTACAATATTGCGTTTTCAAGATTTATAAATACATGTATTCCAGATGATTTTAAAGACAAAAGCGTGTTTGACAATCGCCTTTTGTTAATGGAAATATCGAATTATTTATGGAAATATGACTTTTGAGGGATGGAAAGTATTGGAATTCATTGGACTATTTTACGGACCTAATAATGAAACCTCGTTTTTAACAGTCTTGACAATGAAACACTAAAAGCGAATCTTGGTATCCAAACGATAACGTTAAAGCCCTGAATCCAGTTGACGATATCAAACAGACAAAAAAATGATAGAAAAAACAATAACTAAACTAGAAAATCTCCTCCATATAATCCCAGATCTGCTCTACACGATCGAAGAATCAGCATTTTCATTCAAACCCATACCCGATAAATGGAGCAAAAAAGAAATTCTGGGGCATCTAATTGATAGTGCAACCAATAACCATCAGCGGTTTATTCGCGGGCAGTTTGAAGACGTGCCAACGATTGGTTACGACCAAAATCAATGGAATAAACTCCACCATTACCTTGAAATGGACACCAAACACCTTATCGGTTTTTGGACATTGTACAATAAGCACCTTTTAGCAATCATGAAACGTATCCCGATTGAAAACCTGCAGAAGACCTGTCGTTCTTTGGATGGTAAAACATGGTCCCTTCAGTTTTTAATGGAAGACTATGTAGCGCATTTGGAACACCATTTACACCAAATCGTTTCTTACTAAGTGCTATTTTTACAACCTTACGGTAATTTTATGACAACACGAAAACGACAACAGAATATTTTGAAAAACGAAAAGTTTGGGGAAGGTTTTTACACCCTGACAGCCGTACTCGGACTTATATTGCTAGCCTTTGAAATACTCATTTACAGACGAACCATCATAAACCCCTATATTCCAATTTCAATAATGCTGGTTGTTGGATCTGTGGCATTTTATTTCAACAGAAAACACTACAAGAAAACATATTTGCTGGCAGGAAACTTTTTACCATTTATACAGCATTTAATTTCTTGGGGCTCCATTTCTTGCTATGTTTTTATGGCGACCAATTATTATTTAGCGGACAATAAAACAACGGAATACAAATTTTCAATAAAGGAAAAAAATTCAATGAGCGGTACAAAAGGCCATCGTGACGAAAGGCAACCATTGGTAACCATTGATTACTTTAGTTTTGAGAAGGAATTGGTATTTCGTTACGTAGATACGGACAAAGTTAATAGAGCAGACAGCGTAACGGTGGTGGTAAGAAAAGGCGGACTTGGGTTTGATATACTCGATAAGTATGATGTCTTCCATTGAAATAGACCCAGATTTAAACGGATTTGAAGGATGAATGGATAAAAAATTGATTTTCAATGGATTAGAAGCCATCTGTTTTCATAATCACTTAGCCTTAGCGATAACTATCGACACCCTGAAAAATCAAAGAAAATAACAACTAAAAATTAAGCATATACAAGAACCTTACAATCGAAAAAAATGAAATCATTTTTTATATCAGTCTTTTTTTTACTTTTAGCGCTACAAGCATTTGGACAAACGACCAACGCAGAGCAGGCTTTCAGGAATGTAAATTATTCCATTGAAATTCCAGAGGTACAGGAACTCATATTTGTGATTTTTTCAATTACAGATGTAGGATTAAATGACTTATTAATGATTAATCATAATTCAGATTATTACAAAAACGTAATTAGTTACTTTGGAGGCTTTAAAAAGGAAAAAATAGTTAGAAGGATTGGCAAAAAAATATCTGTCAATTATAACGAATTGCGGATGGATACATCAAATTACAAGTTTGATAGCAGTGATAATTTAGTAAAAAACATTGAGTTTCATAACTTAAGTTGGGGTAGACGGGATTATTTACAAAAATATCTACCTGATTTAGAGGTGTTTTGTAAAAAAACACAATTCAGAAAATTTTATGCGACAAATAAGGATTATTATGACACATTAATCAATAAGTTGAAATTACAAGCCCCTATTGTTAAGCAGCACAGATGGTTAGAAAACAACTTTACCAAAAAATATTCTAATTTCAGAATCGTATTTTCGTCTTTAAGTTATGGAAAACACGCAACAAATAGCGCACTAAAAGATGTAGTTATATTCGTTAGCAGTCCAACGGAAAATTCTAAATTGTCAAAAACACTACTTGAAGCAAGAGATACCAGAATGTTATTTACCGAAATAGACCACAACTATGTAAACCCAATAAGCGATTTATATTTGACGCTTATCAACAAAGCGTTTAAAGAAAGAAAAAAGTGGACTAATGGAAAGTATTCAAGTTCATACAAAGATGAATATGCTGTTTTTAATGAATATATGACTTGGTCGGTCTTTATTCTTTATGCTTTAGATACATACAATGTACAAGATTATAACATTGTAAGAAATCAAATTGAAACTATGATGACCGAGTACAGGGGCTTTCGTAATTTTAAGGCGTTTAATGAAAAAATGATTGTACTTTATAGAGACAAAGAAGCCAACCTGTTGATTTCTGACTTGTTTCTTGAAATACTAAATTGGTGCGAAAAACAATAACGAACCACCAACTTCGGTTTGGCACGCAACGTGAGCGGCCAAGGACTGTAACAAATTGATTGTAAACAATCGAAAGGATTCCCAGTAATGAGGGGAAATGACATCCCTTGGAAATTTAAGACGGATGACTTATCTTTACTTAGGCCGTAAAACAAGTAGGTATATTTACGCGTTACAAGCATTAGCAACTATAACACCGACCATCATGAAAATCCCAACCATATACGGAATTATTGAAAGACGAATATTAGTCAATTTTACTGTTGACCCAGATATTATTCGAAGAATAATCCCGCAGCCATTTCGACCCAAAATATATAAAGACAAAGCGATCGTCGGTATTTGTTTGATTAGACTTAAACAAATTCGACCAAAAGGGCTACCAATTTTTATGGGCATTTCATCAGAAAATGGTGCACATCGAATTGCGGTTGAGTGGACAGAGCATGGAGAAACCCTAGAAGGTGTTTTTGTTCCCCGCCGTGATACCTCATCCTTCCTAAATACCATTGCTGGCGGACGGATTTTTCCCGGGAGACACTTTCATGCAAAGTTTGACGTAAAAGAAGCGGAAGGACATTATCATATTGCGTTTAAAAGTTCGGACGGGACAACCATTTCAATTGATGGAGACCAGACTGAAAAATTAAATTCTACTTCAATTTTTGAAAATATTGACAACGCTTCTAATTTTTTTGAGGGCGGTGCCGTTGGTTACTCACCAAACGGTGACAAGTACGACGGCTTAAAACTGAAAACATTTAATTGGAAAGTAGAACCGCTTAATGTGACAGCGGTTCACTCAAGCTTCTTTGAAAATGAAGAATTGTTTCCTAAAGGCTCCGTGCAATTTGATAATGCGCTTTTGATGAAACAAATTAAACATGAATGGTATTCGGTTGGACAGAAAAGCCAATGCCTGTAATTAGGGGTTTTGCTGCAAGTGTGGCAAGATGTTGTTAGCTTCGGCTGTTATTCGCTTTCAGCAGCGGTTTCGGCGGACGGAATGCTGTTGGGCTTTTAGTTTTTATCTTGTACTTTTAAATCTTTATTGGGCAGCAGTTCCGGGCAGGACAAGCAATGAATTCCCCCACGGCACAAAGCCTCAACCGTTATATGCAAGCCTGTTGGACGACAAATAAATCATCAACAAACAAAATAAAACCAAACAAAACAAATATGACAAACAAATTTCTTTTCACAGCCTCATTGATAATTTCTGCTTTTTCTCTTTTCGCTCAGACCTATATAACGAATGTAACTGTTGCTGATGTTGAAAAGCAAACATTAATCCCCAATCAAACGGTAGTTATTACCAATGATTTAATTTCAAACATAGCGCCAAGCAGTAAAATAAAAATTCCAGCAAATGCTGTTATAATTGATGGAAAAGGCAAATACTTGTTTCCAGGATTAACCGATGCACATGTTCACTTTTTTCAAAATGGTGGTTTATATGCCCGTCCGGATGCTATTGATTTTAGAAATAAAATGCCATACAATAAAGAGATTGAATTGTCACATCAAACAATGGAAGACAAGTTACGAAGGTATTTGCAAAACGGCATTACTAATGTAATTGATGTTGGTGCAACCAATAACTTTTTAAAACAAAGAGAACAGTTTAAAAATGCAGCTTACGCTCCATCTATTTATATGACGGGGCCGCTATTGACTACTTACGAACCTAAAGCATTCGAAAATTTAGGAGATGACGAGCCATTTAGTTTGGTAAAAACCGTTGAGGACGGTATAAAAATGGTACAGCAACAACTGCCATATCATCCTGATTTCATCAAGATTTGGTACATAGCAGGCGCCGATGGTCTAGATGTTGAAGAAAGCGCAAGAAAAAATTTGCCGATCGTAAAGGCTATAATTGACGAGGCGCATAA
>CAINVS010000294.1 GCA_903854205.1 uncultured Bacteroidota bacterium
AGTTTTAGTTTTATATAATATGTATCCATCAACTAATATAGTGGTTAACTCGATAGGGGATTGATTTATATTTTGCTTACCGTTGCACTCTTTATACTTGTAAGTTACATCAGCAAAGAAATCCTCTTGAACAGGTTGAGAAGATACACCTTTAATAGTAATTCTATAAACATCTAAATTTTTTAATTCAATTGAAAAAGAGTTATTGTAATTTTGACTAATTATTCCATGCAATGATTTATTTATACCGCTTAAATATAAAATATCACCATTTTGAGCGCCATGATTATTTTGAGTGATTTCAAGAGTTGTTATTTGATTTGTTTTATCAATGCTGATTACTTTGGATTGCAAGCTCACATTTCTAAAGTCTTTATACGAATAGCCGGTCATAGTTCCTATATTCGAATATTCATTTGAAATAGTTTGATTCCAAAATGATACAAAGTCTAAGGACTCTGAAGCGCTATTGGTATTGCTTGTACCGCTTTGATTCGTGGGTGTTGTTGAACTATTGGTCGAACTACCCGCAGGGGAGGCACCGCCACCACAACCCGCCAATAGAGCTATTAACAAAAGGAACAGTGCTCTTTGTGTCTTGATGTACATACAAAAATTGGGCATTTAAAAAACTTATCCTAGACTAATTCAATTTTTTGAATCAAACAAGAAAAATTTAGGATACAAACCTAGATGTGTTCTCGTAAAACCCGTCGACAAAAGTGACCCAAGCTCGAAAATTCAAGCACTCAACAGTTCTCACAGTCTAAACATTGATCGGACTGGTTAAAATTCATTAATGCGATAGACTTGACTTTTGAAAAGTGCAAAACAATTGTTGAACATTCAGAGCAATTTCTTTCAACTCGTAAATTTTAAAGTAGAAGAAAAAGATGAAAATAGATCTCAGCAAAAAATTAACCATTGCCTTAGTTACTTTGGTTTGGGCTTTAGTTGGGTGTGAAAGTGGCGTTGAAAAATGTATCAATGAATTTGCAGTGCAAGTTGGAAAAGAAAAAGCAGAGCAAGCAAAACTACTGTGCGTAGAAGCCCAAGTAAAAAGTGAAGTTGATAAATGTATCGCTTCATTGATAAAGCAAGTTGGAAAAGAAAAAACAGAGCAAGCCAAACTGCTTTGCGTAGAAGCACAAGCAACAAAGAAATGAAATCAGTCCTGCTAAATACTTGATACTTGTTTGGCCCGTGAAATAGCTGAAGGCAGAGTGAATTTTCTATTTTGAAGGTGTCACTGTAACCGTGCCACCCAAATATTTATTTAATTGAAACGAGCTCGCAGTTGGATTATTAAAATATGGAACTGAATTAATTTTTCCAATGTAAGCTCCTCTTGTGAGTGCCGGCATATCAAGTATATAAGTTTTCCCATTTTTATCAGTAAGCGCATAATTTTGAATCAAATGGGCATGGTCATGAAAGCCAATATTATCGTGAGGATGTCCCCCAAAAGGTTCTAAAGTTGCATGGTTGCCTCGTAAAGTCCCCAGTCAAGTTGACAATTTACGGGGGAGTTTACGATTGGCCATTCAAATCTAGAACTCCTAGGGTAATCACCAAATAACTCACAATCAAAAACCATTGACCAAATCAAACTTTAAGAATCAACTGTTTACTGCGTTAGATCCATCCAACCAAGGAGACACAGTCATGAGAGCTCGAAAAAAAATTGATTTCAATTCACCACGACTCAAACTAACTTTGAGTAGTTTGTTTGGCGTTCTTTTTTTAAATGGTTGCGGCGTCTCAACCATTGAAATTCCAGAAATACAAGTAGAGGTTGTTTCATCATCTACCCCAACATTGGTCAGTGGTGGCGATGCACTTGTAAAAATTAAAAGTGACCTGCCAGGCGGCGTTAATTTAAGAGTCTTACTGAACAATCAGGATGTCAGCTTTGCATTCAAAAAAGATCCAGAAGATGGAAAGATGGTTGGCCTGATTACAGGCATGGCATTAGGAAATAACACAGTAGTTGCCAATGGCGTTCACGAGAATGGCTCGATTGTGAAGGCCAGTGCGCCATTGACAGTTACAAATTATCCGATCACTGGCCCCATGATTTCGGGACCACATCAAAAGCCATATATCTGCACCACAGCGAACTACATTTTGCCCGATGGCACAAAGCTAGGAAACCCAATAGACGCAAATTGTTCGGTTCAAACTCGTGTTCATTATGTTTACAGGACAACTGACACTAAAGCTTTTGTCTATTTAAAAGATCCAACAACAAGGCCAGCGAATTTAGCAAGCGTTACAAATAATCTTGGCAAAAAAGTTAACTACATTGTGCGTGTAGAAACTGGCACCATCAACCGTGCCATCTATCAGTCAGCAATCTTGCACGACCCCGTGGTTGATCTACCCCCAAGCCCTACATCACCACCAGCAGGATGGAACAA
>CAINVS010000295.1 GCA_903854205.1 uncultured Bacteroidota bacterium
ATCATCGCCGACAATCGGGCAATGCAGTCCACGAGTGAGCAGCGTGCGCTCACGTTTCGATAAAATCCTGAAATTTGGAAGCTGACGGAGAATCAAGGTGACGCATTGTCGCAATACCTTCGGGAAATTTTATCAAGTATCAGACGTAAATCTCGATCAGATGCCGATGTAAACTATAAAATTGCCCGAGAAAATAAAAAAGTTGCGTGAATTAAAAAATTACACGCAACAACATATGGCAGATCAATTGGAGCTGAGCCTGAGCGGCTACGGCAAAATAGAAAGGAATGAAACAGATATCAGCATCTCAAAACTGGAGAAAATTGCAAAAATTCTGCATACAGATGTTAACACTATCCTGAGTTTCGACGAAAAACATATTTTTAATATCAGTGAAAATAAACAGGCCAATATTTCCATGAGGGATCAACATATCAATCAGATGGAATTATTTGATATAATCACACAACAATATAAAGAGGAAATTGCCCATTTAAAAGCAATTATAGATCAGCTATTGAAAAAGGGAGTTTAAATACCAATATTCCTTTCAAATTGTATCCTCTTGGTACCTAGTTAAACTTTTACAATTCTTGCTGCTTAAACGGCATAAAACATATGTATTTTAGGTATCAAAACATTTATTGACTGAATTTTAATTAAAATAATGATAGAACCTAAATTTTGTTTTTAATTTATGATTAAGGAATTAGTATAATAAAAAAGTCAAATATATAGTTTTCTAAGGAGCCAAACGCTCCATTTTCCACTCTCTCGGATCCAGTTTTTGCAATAGAAACTGAAGCCGGTCATGCAGGCGATTACTGCGGCCCTGCCAAAATTCTATCCGGTAAGGAACAACCAAAAACCCACCCCAAAAATCGGGTACTTCTATTTGGTCTTTTCCGGCAAACTGTTCTTCCAGTTCCTGGTATTTTTTTTCGATAACATCACGGTTTTCAATGATGCGACTTTGATTGGAAGTCATTGCCCCCAATTTACTGCCATGCGGCCGATTATTAAAATACTCCTGAGATTCTCTTCTCGACAGCTTTTCTGCCATTCCGTCTATTCGTACCTGACGGGCCAGTTCCGGCCAAAAGAAAAGTAAGGAAACATGATTGTTTTCTCTGATTTCTTCGCCTTTTTTACTTTCGTAATTGGTATAAAAAACAAATCCGCGCTCATCCAGGCCTTTTAATAAGACGGTACGGGCAGAAGGTATACCTTTGGGTGTAGCAGTGGCCAATGTCATGGCATTCGGTTCATGGCATTGCGCTTCAATTGCTTCTGAGAACCATTTTTCAAATTGTGCCATAGGATTGGGAAGCACGTTATGTTCTTCCAAAATGCCTTTGCTGTAATCCTCGCGCAGGCTTTCTATATAGTCTTTGTCGATTTTCATAAATTTGAATTTAAAACTTTGTGTTGTCTATCTCAACATAAATATAAGTAGAATTGACTAAAAAAAAGCGTCAAACAGAATAAACTGTCTGACGCTTTCTTAATTTTTTATAATGTTTATGGTTTTTCGCTTGTTACTTTTTCCGGTTTCACGGTAACAATGATTGACTTCTCCAAATCTACAAAACTTTTGGCAGCATTTTGAATATCAGTAGCTTTCAGTGCCTCAATTCTTTTTTCTGTTTCGAAAACTCTGAGCGGACTTTCATTGTGCTGATAACTGTCGTTCAGGATTGAAATCCAGAAATTGTTGCGTTTTGAATTGGTCTCATAACCACGGCGGCGGGTCTCCTTCACTTTCGCCATATTGTCCTCGCTTGGACCTTTGGTCTGCAATGATTTGATCTCTTCTTTCACAGCAGCTACCAACTTCTCTACATCATCGGGCGCACATTGGAAGAAAACTACTACCTGGCTGCTGCCATGCGGATCGCGTGAAAAACCGCCTCCAACATATGGGCTATAAACGCCACCTTTGTCTTCACGAAGATTTTCACGAACCATAATTCCAAGAACACCCACCATTGCATCAATATGCAATGCTTTATCGCGAGACCATTCCTCATCTTTAGGGAAAGCAATGATCACATTACTTTGCGGTGCAAGACCTTTTAACAAAGGTACATTCTGTCCGCTTTTTGGTGCATATACACCGACATCTTTATAATTTTCCTTTCTGTTTTTACTTGGCAGACTGCCCAAATATTTTTCGAGCAAAGGCTTGGCTTTTTCAGGGTCGACATTACCTACCAAAACAAAGGTAAAATCGCTGCAATCGGAAAAACGGTCATTGTAAATCTCAAAAGCACGATCGAAATTGATGGACATGATTTCTGCTTCCGTCAAGAGTCCTTTGCGGCGAAGGTGATTATTGCTTACTACCTTTTGGAACTCATTGCTAAAATATGACTGAGGACTTGAAAGCGCATTGCGCATTTCTTCTTTCATTTCATTCTGGAAAGCGTCGAAAGCATCTTTATCTTTGCGTGGTTTGGTGGCATAAAGATGTACCAACTGGAGCATTGTTTCAAAATCCTCTTTTGAAGAACTTCCGTCGAAACCTTCATAAAGTTCACCGATATAAGGTGAGAGACGAACAGTTTTGCCGGTCAGTTTTTTATCCAAAGCTAAGCGGTCAAATTCACCAACTCCACCGCGGGAAACGATTTCATCAGAATTTGCAGCAGTGAAGTAATCCTTATCGTCATAGATGGAATGTCCGCCGGGACTGAATGCAGAGAGCAGGATCTGATCATTTTGAAAATCAGTAGGCTTTATTACTACTTTTACGCCATTGGAAAGCGTGATTTCAGTAACATTCATGCCATTGTCAGGAATTGATTTGGTGGCAGTTATAGAACCGGATTTAGGTTCCTGTGCCATCAAAGGCATATCCAAAAATTTATCTTTGTAGGGTTCTACCTGCACTGTTTCCATTTCATCAAGAATCTGTTTAATGTATTCCTCTGTTGGAATTTTCAGACCTTCTTTTGCAGGAGCAGTAAGAACCACTGCGCGGTTTTCTTTGGTAATCCATTTGGTAGCCAACTGGTTCACCTCTGTCAATTTAATAGTAGGAATCAATTCTTTAGCCAGGGCCAATTCTTTTTCGATGCCAAACATTGGCTGGGCCTCGAGGAAGTGAGAAACGCATTCCATAGAAAGGGAAGCAGAGGTGGTTTTGTCACGCTCTTTGAAGGCCTGTTCGTAAGAGCGGATAAGGCCAATTTTAGCACGTTCAAATTCAGATTCGGTAAAACCATGTTTTTTAACACGCATCTGCTCTGTCATCACGGTACGTATGCAGGCTTCAATGCTGTTTTCTTTAGGTCCGGCCTGAATAAAATAACCGTCTTTGCTGCGAACATAGCTGCCATAACCTGCGCCGGCATAAGAATAGGGAGCATCTGCTTTTTGACCGATTTCATCGTAACGGTCGCTCAACATGCGGTTATAAAGATTATTCATCAGTGTACCACGATAATCCTCCAAAGTCTTAACCTTGACAGGCTCGTGTTTGTAGATAACCTGCAATGAAACGCGGGTTGCCTCAGGGTCTGTAGCAACACCCACAAAAGTTTCCTTATGGTTTGGCACTTCATAAGTGATTTTTTCTTTTGAGTTCTCAGGATTTTTAAGTTTTGAGAACTGTTCCTTTACTTTTTTCTCAATTTCATCTACATTAATATCACCTACAACAACAAGAGCCATCAGATTTGGACGGTACCAGTCTTTGTAAAAAGTAGTAAGACGCTCATAAGGCGCTTTAGTAATTACTTCTGTTGTTCCAATAGGCAAACGGTTTGCATAACGGGTATTGTAGAAAATTTTAGGCCAGTAAACCTGACGCATGCGCTCATCAGCGCCCAAACGGGTACGCCACTCAGAGAGGATTACACCACGTTCTTTGTCTATTTCCTCATTGGCAAAAGTAACATCTCCTGCCCAATCATGCATTACCAGTAGACCTTTATCAACCAGACCTTCCTTGTCGGTTGGCAACTGAAGCATGTAAACGGTTTCGTCGAAAGAAGTATAAGCGTTAAGGTCGGCGCCAAATCTTACACCTGTGAGTTCAAGGAAGTTTACCAAAGCATTCTTTTCGAAATTCTTGGTGCCGTTGAAACACATATGTTCTACAAAGTGTGCCAAACCTTGCTGACTGTCTTCTTCCTGCATAGAACCCGCATTAAGTGCCAAACGGAGTTCAACACGTTGTTCCGGTTTGCCGTTTCTTTTGATATAATATTTCATGCCATTGTCCAAAACGCCTGTACGAACAGATTCGTCGAAAGGCAATTCAGCCTCGAGACCGCTTTTGCCTTCGTCAACCGTTTCGGTTTTGACATTTGAACTAAGATTTTGAAGTTTATTGAGGGGCGATGGCTTGCTGCTGTCTGCAGCGCTGCTAATGTTTTTATTATCGCCTCCGGAAAGCTTGGTCTTGCTTCCGCTTGATTTGCAGGAGCCTGATAATCCGAGTAGAACCACCAAAACCACTAAGAGATTGTGAAACTTTAAGGTCATCATTGAAGAAATATTTTTTGGTTTTATGCTATGAAAATCATTATTTTGAACTCCAAAATACATCAAACTGTTTAAAAAGTATTTTTTTTTCGACCGATGCATTAAATTACCGCATAAAATTCATTACTTTTAAAAATATTTTTTTGACTTTAACAGGAAATCAACCCAAGAGCTAAAATATTGTTTACCAAATCAAAGCTTTGCTTTCAGTCGGTAACAAATTCTAAAAAAGCTATATAAATGGCCATAGAAAAAGATATCAATCAGAGTACTGCATTACTGGATTCCATCAAATCTGGTAATTCAAAAACGTTGGAAAAGCTTTACGATGAAAATCGCAAGCCTTTTATTATTTGGTCATCTCAGTTTTATAAATGTGATGAGGAAGATGCCATTGAAGTTTTTCAAAAAGCATTCACTATTTTCTATTTCAACGTCAAGGATGGGAAATTGATCGAATTAACGAGTTCAATTAAGACCTATCTGTTCTCGATTGGCAAAAATCTGTTCCGTGAAAAATTCCGTGACAAACATAATAAGGTTGTCGATATTGAAGACAAAGCTTACAGCGGGGCTATTAATGAAAAAATCGACGGCAATATACTCGATGAATATCAGAAAGAGCATCAGCGGGAGCTGGTAAAAAAATTACTTGATGAAATTGGTAATCCCTGCAAGACTTTGCTGACACTTATTTTTATTCATAGTTATTCTGTAGATGCTGTGGTTGAAGAAATGAATTATAGCGACGAAAGGGTGGTTAGAAAAAGAAAATCGCTCTGCCTCAAGCGCATGCGCGAAATTGTTGCCGGTAAAAAGGACAGCGATCTGCTTTTCGATTAAGAAGTTATAAAAAGATACAATAAAGCCCTTCTGTGATTGCAGAGGGGCTTTGTTGTGATAGTATGTTTTTTTAAAATGATACGAAATGATACGAAATGATACGATTTGATACGAAAGTATTCGGTTTTGATATGATTTGATGTCATTTGATGTGATAGCTTATCCCTCTGCCACTTCCAATTTTATCGATTAAATCTTTTTTCAATAAATCATTCAGAATGCGCTTAACAGTTGGTAACGGAATCGATAGTTTAGCAGCAATTTCACCGGACTGTATATTTGGACGGTTCTGTATAAGCTGATAAATTGTTTTTTGTTTAGCGCTGAGCTGAACTTCTATACCACTTCTGTCCAGTTTGTTTATGAGTAAAGTCTGTACATTTTTCAGACTGTGTAGAAAAAACTGAACCCATTGGGTAATATCTTCATTGGGCCGCATTGCCTGACAGCTTCTAAGAGCCTGATAATATTCAGACTTTCTCCGCTCTATTTCATGTTCGAAACTCACATATTGTATCCAATTGTAACCATTTTTAAGTAATAGCAGCGTAGATAATAGTCGGCTTAGTCTGCCATTCCCATCCTGAAAAGGATGAATGCTTAAAAAATCATAAACAAATGCTGCGATTTTAACAATGCTATGCACTTCTTTTTCTGCATTATACCAGTCAAATAAGCTTCTCATGGCATCTTCAGTGGTGTAGCCTGCCTCGGTGGTTTGGAAAATAATATGCCTGCTGCCATCTGGAAAACTAGCCTCGACCATATTATTATGCAATTTATAATTCCCTTTATGCCAGTTATCTTTTTCACTGTAGCGCATTAGTCTGTTGTGCAGATACTTAATTTGACTTTCAGTTGAGAAGATGTCAATGTAAGATTCGCTAATCAGATCCAGCACTTCGAAATAGCCGACCACTTCCTGAGCGTCTCTGTCGCTCAATTTGCTGATGTCGATATGTTTAAGTAGGGCATCTACCTCTTCATCGCTCATTTTATTACCCTCAATTCTGTTCGAAGCACCTACACTTTCAACCGTTGCAATATTTTTCAGTTCTTTAAGACTGCTTCCTTCTTTACGTTCGATTGCAGACCAGTTTGCATCGAAACGGTCTATCTCGCTGAGCAGGCCAATCAACTTCCAATCAAGTTTTAAAGTAAAATTGTAAATGTCATTTTTCATTTTCCCATCATTTAGATTGTAAAATTAGGCAAAATTTCTAAAAAATGATACGAAATGATACGATTTGATACGAAAATATTCGGTTTTGATACGAATAGTCAACAAACTGTTATGGGTTGCTATATCAGTCTTTGCACTTCTTTGTGTGATGTAGATCAGATTGGTCTCTTCGATTTTGCGTGAGACAGCCATATTCGTCAATTTGTGATTCGACAAGGTATGTCCGGAAAGCTATGTTAATAGATTTAGTTAAACATTCAAATTTAAATTCTAATTCCCTTTCCTTAAAAATGTCCCCAAAGAGTATCTAACTTTTTGGGGGACATTTTAATTTAGTGAGTAGTTTTTTTACGCTATCTTCCCTTTCTCAACCTTTAATACCATCAATTGTCCTTAAACTCATATCCATCCAATTAAAGTTAGGATAGAACAAAGGCAGCATTTGATTATTCCTTTCAGATGGTTAAAAATTTACATAGAAAAAGTCAGCTCAGAATTTATGCCGTCATTGTCTCTGTAAATCTCTATTCCGCTATAATCATCAGAACCCAGACTGCCCTGGAAAGCTGCCTGCATTTCAAGATCACCTTCTCCGTTAACCATATTTATTAAACTAACGAAGTTGTCAGACGGATCGGGTATTAAAATGCCTATTTTAATGATACCCTGAGCAGAAAGATAACAAGCAATTTCCAGATAATCGGGTTCAGATGCTGCAATAAGATCTAAAATTGCTGTGGGGAGAGGATCTAAATTTAATTTAGCACATAAATTATAGTATAATTCAAGATTTTCGACGACGCTTTCACCAGGTAATTCAAAGTTTATATAGCTGTAGGTATCAGCAGCAATTGATCTTCCATATTTAACTATTGCTTCAACTCCAATTTCAGACAGCCAATTTTTTAAGGTATTTCTTTGAGTACTTTCCGGAATAATTCCCCAAACTTTATCCAATGGAATAATTCCGTTATAAATTTCCCATCCCGTGTTTTGCTTTTCATTGCCAATATTCATCCAAGTAATTAAATCTCCTTTAAAAGCTGTAGTAACTTTCTTGAGTAGTTCTGTTTCAATAGGTTTGAATTCAGCAAATTGCATAAATTCTATATACCTTTCTATGTTTATTTTTGTTTCAGTATTGACTTTCCAGGTGCTTTCTGAAATATCACTACTAACAGATACGGAAAGTTGATAATCATCATCCGGTTGTAACATTTGGCCAATCCACTCAGTCATTAGTTCTTCTTTCTCAGGACTAATATTTTTTAATGATGCCAGTGAATATCTTAATCTTAATATGTGTTCCATTTTTATATTTTATTCTGCTAAATTAAGTTTATTTGCTGTTTCGATTTCAGTTTGTATTCCTTTCCATTCTGTGTAAAGATCACTGATTGATTTATTTAAATCAAGATTTTTTGTGTTTTCCTGATTTAAAGGAGCATATGCAGGAATAGCATAACCGCTTTTATACTTTTCAGTTATTAGATCTGTTAAGAAGGTTTTATCATCAATGATATTTATGAAAGATTCATATTCTCCAGCACAATTTTTCAATGTCAGCGCTTTATTCTTCAAGCGTAAGTCATAGAATAATTCCCAATGCCCCAGATCATCGAATAATTCTTCAATGTAATTTTTAAAATCAATTACAGGTCGTTCGATAGGA
>CAINVS010000296.1 GCA_903854205.1 uncultured Bacteroidota bacterium
ATAGCTTACTAATTAATGTCAATCAAGGGTTGAAACAAGTTCAAATCGCATAACGCTGCCGCGGGCTCTTTTTTACTTTTGTCTCGTCAGTAGCTGACGAGACAAAAGTAAAAAAATCAAGTCGGAAGCAATGCATTTTTGGCCGCTTCTATATGCTGGTGCCTCCGCCATTCTGAAACGGTGCCTTCGGCTTGTAATTTTTTTTGTTTTTTAAAGCAATTTTAGTACAAGTCAGTCTGTTACCAATATTTGACCCCGATGGGGTCGGTCAAAATCCTTTGGATTTTTCTCACTTCTCTTCCTGTGAGAAATTTATTGAACCCTGCAGTTTGTAAATGCTTAGCCAAGTCGGTCAATGTGTGATAATCAGTATTAACGAAGTTAATCTGTGAACATCTGTATTGACGCCCCTAATCTGTGTGCATCTGTAATATCTGTGTTGGACAAAGTCCTGATCTGTGTTCTGATATTAGATTGAAAGATTGAACCAGGCTATGCCGAGCTCCACGAACCGAGGTAACACCGAGCTCCTCGAAGTGAAGTGAAAGAGAAAAGAATGAAAGAAATCTCGACTCGTCATGAAGATGAGACAAAGCATTTTTCCAAAAGGCTTCAGCCTTTGTGAAAAACAGTACCAGAGGAGCGCGGTATTTTAATGCCGCTTAACTAGAGAAAATTAACCCCAAAGACCACAAAGTTTTTACACAGAGCAACACAAAGCCTGTAATATAGATCAATAGGGATTTTTACACTATTTATTCTGCGATTTCACACAATATTGATTTGGATTATTTACAAAAGTGTGTCAATATTGGTTTGTATTTTTAGCAAAAAGCTATCAATATTGGTTTGTATTTTTTACATTTGCAGTATGTATATCACAAGAAACATAGATATCGATTTACTTGAATGGAAAGAATCGATCAACAGGAAGCCGCTTTTGCTGCGAGGCGCAAGGCAGGTAGGGAAGTCTACTGCCGTAAAAAATTTAGCTACACAGTTTCGCTATTTTGTCGAAATCAATTTTGATGAGCATCAAATCTTCAAAAGTATTTTTGAAAAAGATTACTCAGCCCAGGAAATTTGCGAGCAGTTATCTGTTTTGACCAATACACCAATTGTACCTGGCGAAACTTTACTGTTTTTGGATGAAATTCAAGCCTGTTTGCCTGCCATGGGGCGTTTGCGCTATTTTTATGAGAAAATGCCCGATTTACACCTAATTGCAGCAGGTTCCTTGCTTGAATTTGCATTGGCTGAACTTCCATCTTTTGGCGTTGGTCGAGTCAGGTCGCTATTTGTGTACCCAGTTTCATACCGCGAATTTTTAGCTGCGATCGGGGAAAATTTGTTGGTCAAAAGTATGGATCAAGCTAGTTTTGCAAAAGTTCTGCCGGATGCAATCCACAAAAAACTACTGTCTTGTTATAAGAAATTTCTGATGATTGGCGGCATGCCCGAGGCGGTAAGCGCCTTTGCTGCCGGCGCTTCCCTACTGGATGTTCAAAGAATTTTGAATGACCTGCTCATATCCGTGCAGGCAGATTTTGCAAAATACAAATCGAGGGTTCCTGCTTCGAGGCTTATAGAGGTTTTTTCGTCTGTAGCTCAGCAAACAGGTAATAAGTTTAACTATTCCTACCCGAATGCAAGCCTCGATAACAGGCAAATAAAAGAGGCACTTGATTTGCTGCTCATGGCAGGCCTTATATACAGGGTCACGCACAGTTCATCGAATGGCATACCACTGGGTGCAGAAATTAATCCCAAAAAGACCAAATATCTGATTTTTGATACCGGACTTTTCCAAAGAATTCTGGGTTTAAACATTAGCGAATTATTACTTCAGGACGATTTCGATTCAATAAATAAAGGAAATATAGCCGAATTGCATGTAGGATTGGAATTGATTAAATCTGAAAGTCCCTACCAAAATCATCCGCTCTTCTACTGGCAACGTGAGGAAAAAAATAGTCAGGCTGAGGTCGATTTCATTGAACAATTTGGCGATGCTATTATTCCAATTGAAGTAAAATCAGGTAAAAAAGGCAGTATGCAGAGCCTGTATCTTTTTTTGAAGGAGAAAAATATACCCTTTGGTATCAGGCTCTCCATCGAAAATTTTGCAGAAATGGATCATGTAAAAATTCTTCCTTTATATGCTACACATATGCTGAAAAAGATAAATTTCGCAAAATAATTGTCTTTTTTTCGGGTAACTTCTTCTCGAAATCAACGTAACCCTCCGGCAGGATGCCGCTCCGAAGGAGCTCTTTTTAATATTTGACCTTTGGGCTCTACAAAGATATCGCCCTAATGGGGCTGAACAAAGGAACAGGTCACTCCTACGGAGCTTTGATCACTTCGGCATTTCATGCCTAAGAACAGCTCGCCCCGAAGGGGTTTTGTCTTTGGCAAAGCCGAAAGCTCCGAAGGAGCAGCAAAACCAATGGAAAATCAAAACCGGACAATTGGCAAAATAAACTGCTCCGAAGGAGACCGCTTTTGAATCGTCGCAGGTCAGAGAAAATTGGGCATGAGTGGAAAAAGAGGGGAGATACAATCAGCGGGTTAGTGAAACTTTCGGCTTTGCCGAAAAAAGCCCCTTCTTTTTGGAGAGAAGGGGTTGGGGATGAGTTAGTCGGAAGTGGCTTCACTAACTGAGATACAAAAATGAAGAAGTGAAGGAAATAGAAATTTTATTGAGAAAAATAGTGTATGAATTGACGCGCAAGGCGAATTGACTCACCCCAAACCCCTCTCTTTGCAACAAGCAAAGCTCATCTGAAAAGAGGGGC
>CAINVS010000297.1 GCA_903854205.1 uncultured Bacteroidota bacterium
ATTACGCATCAGCCGCAGATAGCAGCGCGTGCAACAGCACATTATTTTGTATACAAAGCCATCAAAATGCATCCAAAGCAAATAAGCTAGATTATTATAGGCTAAGTGACTATACTCATCTATTTCAATTGCTTCATACAGCATACTTCTTGCTTCATCCAGTTGGCCAAGGTCTTCCAGAGCCAGGGCAAGTTCTATCATGGTATCACTGGACTCGGGATAAACAGAAATGCATTTGCTGAAAATTTCAGCAGCTTTTTTTGAATTGCCTTTCTGATGTGCGTAGACTCTTCCCAGATTATGGTAGACGGCAAGGTCATCCTTAATCTCAAGACATCGTGTATAATGTTTTATCATCTCATCTGCGTTCTTCTTGCTTTCATTCAGATTATAGGCATAATCAAAATTTAAACTATAGGAATTGTGGTTCAAAGTTGCCCCTTTTTTCAAATATTCCAGACCTTTGGTTTTAGATTTGGCATAAATCAGCTCATTGCCTAAACGATTATATATATGGGCATAATGAGGTCCAATCGCAATATACGATTCAAAAAGCTCAGCCTTTTTTTCAAACTTTTCGAGCTGTTCCAGAAGTTGGGATTTTCCTTTGTAATCAAATTTAAATACAGAAAGGATGCCGGCCCATTCGCTTTTCACATTTGTCGGCAGTTTTTTCATCAACGCATAGATGCCTTCCATTATCATTTCTAAATCAATTTCAGCAAAGGTCAGAAAGATGATAGCGGATGCAAATTCCTCAAGGGAATCCGCATGTTTCAGCATCTCCAATGCAAGCTGCTGATTACTGCTGTCTACACTGAAAAGCAGTTTAAGTATTTTATCCTTTTCTTCTTTTGTCCAACTCATATTGATCAGTTCAGAGGGTTTTTTTTACCGATATTTTTAATTTTATTACCATTTTTATCAACCTGTATGGTCTGAAAATAATGGCATATATCCTGGATGCATAGCTGTAAAGCACAATAACAGAGCCGTCGGATTAAAAACCGACCAAGCATATATATCTTAACAGTAAGTGGCACCCGATGTTACAAATTCTGCCTCTTCGAGGTAAATATGTTTGTTTAGAGGGTCGTAATGCAGTTTTTTACAATCTATTCCATCGTTTTGAAAAACGCCTGCTATTTCTCCTTTTTTTAGAAATTCCAGTTGCTTTTTCTTTGATTTATCATAACAATAAAGCAAACAGTAGGATTCACCGGCATTATCCTCACAGCCTCTTTATAAATATATTGCAGCAAATAATAGCAGTCGCCATTTTTTTTTCACGGGATTGAAGGGCTAATATTGGTGCCAATATGGTATTTTTCATAAGTCTGCTTTAAAGTGTTGCGTAAACCAATCAAAAATACATATTTTTGGTAAAATTCCGAACTGATGAAAATCTCTGCCCTCCCAATTATTTTGATTCTATTCACTTTTTTCTCTTCCTGTAAAAATACAGTTGTATTGGCGCAAAAGAAAGAATCGGTCAACAAAACTGTTACATCTATGAAAAATGGCAGTATTCTAATTAGTTTAAATTTGAAAATCAGTCATTTCATTGCGGAAAAATCTTCCTGACAAAGAAAGCACTGTAATTGAGCTTGTCCTTTTGGGAACATAACAGTAAAGAAAAATTCCACTATAATTTTAAAGGACCTAAATCAACAAAACTGCCTGAATATCAAAGCCATTTTTTGGAATTGATTGACATATTAAAACAACCGTTATAAATTCACACTAAATTGTAATCATCTAAAAATGAACGATACATTTAAACAGCTCTCCTTTTGGAATCTTTTTGTATTTTTGGAAAGAGAAGATATTGAAGGCGATACCGTACAATTGCAATTGGAAAAACTTGCAGAAGATTTTAGAATAGAAACTGCCAAAAATCAGTATAAACACGACGATCAGGCCTTTCAGGATGATTACAGCATTGTGTTTTTCGAATTTGACTGCGGCCCTGACTATACCATTCAGTTAGAATATATTCCCCGTCCTGAAGGCAGCGGAAAATATCTGCACCTGAAAGATAAAAAAAACGATCAACTGCATCTTATGGGATGGTGGGACCTGGACGCCTGGCATCCTTACTGTCTGCGAGAGGAGGAATTGGAAAAACTTTGTACTTTCTGGAAAAATCAGCCGGGCAGTCCATGGTCAGGCAATGATTTAGCACTGCTGCTGCTGCATGACTTTGTAGGTTTCGATGATGCTGATAAGGCCGAAGACTTTGCCCAAAAAGTTTTTGAATGCTTCAATGTTTTGAGAATTGGAGGATTCAGCAAAGAGGAAGCCAAGCCGATTGCAGTTTTTTATCAGGAAGAAGAGGAATATCATTGGAAAAAAGATGCAAAACTTGTATGGGTCTTCGAAAGCAAGATTTATAACTGTTATTCGCTGCGCAATGCCGCCCATAGCAAAGGAGACGAAAAGGGCAAATTTCCGTTTGCGGAATGGAATAAGTTGATGGAGGGGTTTGGGTAAGGAATCAGGAGCCGGGAAAAGCTAGCTCAGCGGAGGGAAGTGAACCGATATCATCCTAAAGACGAGAGTTTTATAAACAGGCAACCTAAAAACTTTTTGATTTGTTCATAAATTATCCGATAAATCGGAGAAGCCGAAAACTCCGCAGGAGTTTGAATGCCCCTCTTTTTTAAGATTCTGTGTTAATTTCCAAACATCAGGTTGATTATGTCCGAAAAAAGGTAAAAATCTCAAATCTCTAACAACAACTCTCCATGCATTTATCAGAAAGAAAAAAAAGGGGAAATCAATTTCTATCTATTGCCTTAACAGGTTTTATTTTTGCGGTTTATCTGATGGTCATTTGGAAATTACTGGCCGTCAATCCCAATCTTTTTTATATACTGGCAGCAGGCGGTTTACTGACCGGCTACAGCATGTACCGCATTTTCACCAAAAAAATAAGGGAAAGGGAGGCAATGAAAACAACGCCTTTTCCCGAAGAATGGCGACAAATACTGGAAAAATATGTAGCATTTTACAGAGTTCTTACTCCTGTGGAGAAAGATCGTTTTGAAACTGAAATACAGATTTTCCTGCATGAAACAAGGGTAACGGGCATCAAAACAGAAGTAGATGACACTACCTTGGTATTGGCTGCTGCAAGCGCTGAAATTCCGGTGTTCAGCTTTCCGGAATGGGAATATGAAAATCTGGGGGAAATCCTTATCTACCCGGGACCTTTTTCTAAAGATTTCCGCACAGAAGGACCCGACCGGAATGTAACAGGAATGGTAGGTACCGGTATAATGAGCGGAATAATGATTTTGTCAAAACCGGCCCTGATTGGCGGTTTTGAGAATACAAATGACAAAGGAAATGTAGGTATTCACGAATTTGCACACCTGATCGATTCTTCCGACGGTTCCTATGACGGAATTCCTAAACAATTTTTGGACCATGCGCATTTAGGGCCCTGGCTTACAATTATGCAGAAAGAAATGAAACGCATCAATAAAGGGGAATCAAAAATGAACCCTTATGGTGCCACGAATCAAATCGAATTTTTTGCCGTTGCCACCGAATATTTCTTCGAACATCCGCATGCGATGAAAAAGGAAAAACCGGAACTATATGAATTGATGAAGCTGGTTTTTAAACAGGATACAAAAACTCATTTCAGTTATGCCGTCAAAAATCTGATAAATTATACCGGAAATAAGATTGATCGCAATGCGTCCTGTCCCTGCGGCAGCGGAAAGAAATACAAGCACTGCTGTTTGAAAAATGCAAGAACCTATTGATGTGATGATGTGGTAATGTATTGATATGGTGATACGATAATTGATGATGTGATCTTGTCAGAAGTGTCACAACAAGGTTGGGATGATCTGACAATGCGTTATTAGCAGTTTCTCAGCATTTCGGTATGCGGGATGTCATCTTCCAAATATTCTTTGCCGGTAGATACAAAGCCCAATGATTCATAAAAACGGAGCAAATATGTCTGTGCTGAAATGCGGATGGGCTTTTTGCCCCATAAAATTTCACACACAGCAATGGATTCCAGCATCAATGTTTTGCCGGCTCCCGTTCCGCGCACTGCCTGAGAATTTACCACACGACCTATAGAAATATCCTTCGGATAGGAAATGCCTTCTGGAACAATCCGTGCATAAGCCTGCAGATTACCATGTTCATCCAGGCCCATCAGGTGCCAGCAATAGTAATCTTTGCCATCAAAATCGACATAGGGACAATTTTGTTCCAGTACAAAAACCTCCTGTCTGAGTCGGCCTATTTCGTAAAGTTCAGCTATGTTCAGATCTTTAAAATACTTGTATTGCCAAATTAAATTCATTGTCCAAATTGTTATTTGTAGGTTTAGATATTGACAAAAATACTAAATGCCGCTGCAATTATGTTACAAAAAGAAAATTTAGATGCGCTGAAATCACTAATTTTTACCGGAGAACCGGCAAATATTGCCAGGGCACTGAACAACGGACGCAGTGCAGGCTTCGACATTGACGGTTTTTATCGCGAAGTACAGGCTGTTGCAGAATTTTACGAAAAGAAAAAAAATAAACTTTATAACCTGCCGCTACTTTACAGCGAACTGTCGGAAAAAGGAATTGAGCTGCAGGGATTGGGTCTGGATGAACTGCCAAAGGGACTTCCTGCACTTGCTTATCTGGTGGAAGAAATTAATATCAGTGACAATAATTTTTCTGAATTTCCAGCTTTATTGTTAAAATTTAAGAAGTTGAGGAATTTGAACCTTTCCGCCAATAAAATTCGCTCCCTTCCTGCTGATTTTATAAATTTAACAATGCTGCAAAAGCTGAATCTTTGCAATAATCTGTTCATGCGTTTGCCCGATTTCATTGGAAATATTACTTCCCTGAAAGAACTTTCACTGAGTTGTCAAACAACCCAATTCTTTCCGGAAAATATCACCAAACTACAAGATTTGGAAATACTCCGTGTCAATTTCAATAAAACTGTAGCCTTTCCCGAACTGCTTTTTCAACTGAAGGGATTAAAAAAACTGCAGATTGAAGGGATTGTTGAATTGCCTGAAAAAATCTCGGAACTGAAGGGTTTGGAGCTATTAAGTATCAGCCGTTCCGGATTGGAGAGCTTACCTGAGCAGCTAAATTCTCTGACAAATTTAAGGGTCCTGAAGCTCGAAAATCTGAAACTGATGCAGAAGCTGCCTTCCGTTATTTTTGAATTGGAAAATCTGGAGGAGCTATATCTGACCGGAACTCCATTGCAGGAACTTCCCTCCGGTCTTAGAAAATTAATAAAACTGAAAAAAGTAATAATATCAGTTTCTACGAACGAAACAAGAGTAGAACAATGGAAAAAGAGACTTGAAACCTGGGGAATTAAAACCTGATTGCTTCTCAAATCTTCTATTTTGAATGTCTTTTTAGTCCTTTAAGCAAATATCAATTCTCTTTTTTGCGAATTAACAAATTTTTATTGCGCAAATTTACTATTTATAAAGTCTTAGTATTATCTTTCCATTTACAATTTAAATTTACGAAGAACCAAAACTTTCTTTCGTTATGAATCATGACTCTCTCAGCGTTTTCGATATGTTTAAAGTGGGCGTTGGCCCTTCAAGCTCCCATACACTCGGTCCATGGAATGCCATGCTTCATTTTTTGGGCAATAAAATTGGCAAAGGACGGATTCCGCATATCAGTTCGCTCAAAATAGAACTTTATGGCTCCTTGGCCAAAACCGGCATTGGGCACGGAACAGACATTGCTGTAATGATGGGACTTTTGGGCGAATTTCCTCATATTTCCGATACAGATTTAATAGGTGCAAAAATTCAAAATATAAAAGCCAAAAAGCAGCTAAATCTTTACGGAATGCACAAAATTCCCTTTGTGTATGAGGAAAATATAATTTTTAAACCGGAAAATTTGCCCTATCATCCCAATGCCTTACTGGTAACTGCGCAGATAGACAAAGGCTGTATTTGCGAAACTTACTACTCCGTAGGCGGTGGATTTATTGAGTGGGAATCGGCAATATCACAGCCCTCCATCAATGATGCTCAAAACATGGCAGCTGTTATTACAGAATATTCTGTGAGTAAGGCCAAAGACATTATACGTTATTGCGAGTCGATGGACTATGCCTCAATCAGCGATTTTGTGCTCAACCGCGAAAAACAGTGGCGCACACCAGAGGCTACGCTCGATCGGGCCCGCAGCATTTGGGAAGTGATGAAGGAATGCATTTTCAAGGGCTGTCATACCGAAGGTATCCTTCCGGGCGGACTGGAAGTGCATCGCCGTGCCAAAAAAATTGTGCATAAACTCATGGAAGAAGTGAGTTATGATGATGCCGACAGTTGGGTGACGGCCATTAAAAGCAAGGCGCATCCGCATCCCGATATTTTTAAATGGGTCAGTGCCTTTGCTTTGGCTGTAAATGAGCAGAATGCTGCCTTCGGGCGGGTTGTAACTGCCCCAACCAACGGTGCCGCCGGCGTAATACCTGCGGTGCTGATGTACTATGTCTGTTTCTCCGAAAAATATAAGGAAGAAAACATTGCCCGCTTCCTGCTCACTGCCGGACAGGTGGGCATTCTCTTCAAAATAAATGCGACAATTTCCGCAGCAATGGGCGGCTGTCAGGCCGAAATCGGCGTGTCATCGGCTATGGCAGCTGCGGCACTCACCGAATGTTTGGGCGGCACCTTCCGTCAGGCACTGGTCGCTGCCGAAATTGCTATGGAACACCATTTGGGCATGACCTGCGATCCGGTGGGCGGTCTGGTGCAGATCCCCTGCATCGAGCGCAACTCCATGGGCGCCATAAAGGCCATCAATGCTGCCTATCTGGCTATGGAAACGGAGCCCGGCAATGCCAAAGTGGACTTGGATGAGGTCATTCTGGCCATGTGGGAAACAGCAAAGGATATGAATCAAAAATATAAAGAAACAGCCGAAGGAGGTTTGGCACTGCAGATTCCGATGGGATTGAGTGAGTGTTAGATTAACCAAAACAAATCCCGCAAAAAACTAAAACGCATTTTACGAAGTCTGTTGAAGACCCGCATTAATGTAAAAGGATATATGAACAATATAGCATTGAAAAAAGCTTTGCTTTCCTGTCCCGGAGACAGCATACAGAAACATATTGACCATATTGGCATGTCTCAGGCAGAATTGGCAGAGCGTTTGGGCAGATCTGTTCCAAAGCTGAATGAACTGATTAATGGTAAAGCACCAATCACAAAAGAGACAGCTATTAAGTTAGAATATGTATTGGGCGTACAGGCGGGTTTTTGGTTAAATTTAGAACGGAGGTATCAGGACGAATTACTTGAAATAGAACAAATGGAGCATTTGGAGCAATACCATGATTGGGTATCATCCTTTCCTTTGGCTAAGATGAAATCGCTTGGCATTCTTCCAAAAACGAATAATAAGACCGAGTTGGCTGACTTACTGCTTAGATTTTTTCGTGTGCCAAGCCCCGAACAGTGGTCTAATATATACAATGGCAGTTCTCTTGCATTTAAAATTGAGCTGCGATTCACATCAGAACCTCAAGCTATTTCTGTTTGGTTACGTTTGGGAGAAGTACAGGCAGAGAAATTAACATTGGCTACTTTTGACAAGAAAAAATTGAGGGACAGTTACAAAGACAAAACAACCAGCTTTATAAGAATAAAGACCTTAATAGCTTGAAAATTAATGTTGAAGTAACAGGAGTTGATATTTGATTTGTAATTTTTTTATAGTATA
>CAINVS010000298.1 GCA_903854205.1 uncultured Bacteroidota bacterium
AGTTTTACAATTGTAAAATTTTAAAGTTATACCTTTAAATCGTAAGTTAGACGGAATCCGTCATTCGCGATGAACCCGGAGGCTACGCGAAGCGAACCCCGAAGGGCTCCATGTAGTGAACCCGGAGGCTCCGCGAAGCGAATAGAATTTCTAATGACGGATAAGATTATTATTGTTAAATTTGAACAATCACCCGGAAAATTCATACAAATGAAAGATAAAATAGTACTCATCAGCGGTGCAAATTCAGGTATCGGAAAAGCTACTGCCATTGCCCTGGCTAAAACAGGGGCACAAATTGTCATGCAGTGCCGCAGTTTGGAACGCGGAGAAGCGGCAAGACTGGAAATTATTAAAGAAAGCGGCAACAGTAATGTGGATCTGATGCTCTGTGATCTGTCTTCGCATGATTCCATCCGAAAATTCAACGAAGAATTTCGCCAGAAATACCAACATATTGATGTGCTGATCAATAATGCAGGCGGCATTTTCGGCAAAAAAGAAATGACTTCGGATAATCTGGAATATACCCTTGGACTAAATCACATGGGGTACTTCCTAAATACTCATTATCTGATAGACCTCGTAAAAGCCGGTGAAATGAAAAGGATTGTGAATGTTTCCTCCCTGGCCCATAAATTTGTGATGCGCCTTGATTGGGATAATCTGCAGGGAGAAAAAAGCTACGGACAACTCTATCAGTATGGCCTCAGTAAATTGTTCAATATTCATTTTACAAAAGAACTGGCCCGCAGATATCAAGCTGATGGAATCACGGTTAATTGTCTGCATCCCGGCACTGTCAATACCGGCTTTGGAAACAGCGGCAGTAGCTTTTTCAAAAAGCTGGTGGAATTGGGCCGAAGATTTCTGACACCGGCCGATAAAGGAGCGGCAACCTCGGTTTTTTTAGCTTCCGCTCCTGAGGTAAAAAACATCAGTGGCGAGTATTTCAGCAACAAAAAAATTACCTCAATTTCCAAGATTGCCAAAAATGATGAATATGCCCGAAAAATTTGGGATAAAAGTCTGGAGTGGGGCAAGATTGAAAGTTTTGGTGTAAAATAGAAAATATGGGTTATTTCGACTGCACGCTTTTCCTCTTTAAAACGGGAAAAGAACCTCAAAGTTTTTTATATAAATTTCATAATCAGCTCAATTCCCTAAATATGGAACCTGAGCTGGAGGAGGGCAGTTTAATCGTTTTAACGACCTCAGAAATGGTGCTGAAAAAGATTAAGTAACCAATCAATCAGCTCTGATGAGCTTTTAGAGCTATTATGTTCTTGGAAAGGTTTGGGTCTCCTATCCTATCGACATCCTGATTTTAATTTTCCAATCAGTATCAATTATCTGAGTTGGGATGACTGCCATATTCAGGGTTTTGACATCGGATTTTATGGTGCCGAATTCAAAAACAGCGAAAGCAGCGAAAAACAACAAAATTTGATAAAATCTATAAAGGAGCTAGATAATTTTGAAGCTGTTGTGGGTGATATTGGTAATAGCTCAGTTGATTACATCAATTTGCACTTGCCGCTTTCAGAAATAAAGGAACAAATTCTGCAAAAAGGGAATAAAATATTACGCTAAAATCATGGAGAATATTTACGCTATTGTTAACTGGATTTTTGTCGATGATAAGGAGATTACTGTCGGAGTCACAGATTCCGAACGTTGGGGTTGGGATACAGAAGATGGTTATTCAGGCGCAGATGCCAGAACTATGGTTTGGGTTACACTAACATTGAATGGGCCGCGCATCGCAACAAAAGAAGAAGTAGGTTTTCATTGCGGCAGAACTGAAATTCTAAGAGAATTGGCATACGCTTCCATCCCAAAATTATTTGAAATCGCCTGGGAAATTGAGGTGGAGAAAATGACAGATAAGGAGTCGAAAGATAAATTTTTTGGAATGCAATTAAACGCACCAAACGCGGGCTGAAGCCAACGACTCCAGTGGTCCGCGCTTCGGAAGAATAAAGTCTATCCTTCACTGTCCTTTGTTTTTCTTTTTTACTTCACTAACCTTGAAATCTTTAAAAAAAATCTTCAAACTTAAAGTACAGTACTTTGTGTGCTTTGCGCAAACCTCTGTGCCTTTGCGGTTAATTTTGTAGCGCTCATTATGTTCGGTTCGCTGTGCGGTCCTTCGGTTCAACTTTTATCTTTTATCTTTATGGAGCTCTCTCATCTTTGGGACGAGATCAGTTCAACTTTAACCTACAATTTCAGCTTCTCCGCAAAGCCCAAAACCTCTTTCAGGCATTTGCCCGTCAATTCTGAATCTTCGAGGGCATTGTGAATATCGTCGTTCCGTTCAAAACCGAAATATTGAGCCACAGCACCCAAACTCAGTGATTTGGGTACAGGCTTTCCGTTGGCTTCCAAAATTCTGAAAAGGAAGAGGGATAGCTGGTAAAGATCGAGATTTTTAAAGGAAAAAGGCCAATCAATATGTTCGCTGCGATAGGAATAGCGCAGAAAATTGATGTCGTGATAAACACTTTGTCCGCAAAGTACAATATTCTTTAAAACTCCCGGTTTTTGGTCATCCTGCCATTTTTTATGCCCCATAGCTGTAGTTACTGCCCATTTTTCAAATTCTTCAATAACATCGTAAATCATAGGAGCATCCTCCAGAATTTCCAGGGTTAGTCCATGCACTGCTGCTGATGGAATTGAGAAGCTCTCTTCATTCTCCGGATAAACATTGCTGAGAAAAGTCCCCATTTTATTCCAATTATCATCGAACATTACGGCGCCGATTTGGATAATTTCGTGCCATCCGGGATCATCTCCGGTCATTTCAAGGTCAAGTACTAGGTATTTTGGCATATATTTACAATTTGATGATATGTGAATTAAAGATTTCAGTACTACTCCTACAATGTTAAGAAAAAAACTTTAAAAAATAAAATAAAATGATTTCATAGGTTCAGGGGTTTCTTATCTTTGCAGGTAATATAAGGAAGTTAATGTTGTGTTACATTAGCCAATATTTTAATTAAACTTATAATCAAATACTTATAATTTTCATTTCAACCCATTACACAATTCAACTATGAGCAAATCACTTGGAAGACATATTTTGGTGGAATTTTTCGGTTGTTCTCCCGAAATCCTCAATGATGTTATCACCATTGAAAAATCTATGGTAGATGCAGCCAAAGAAGCAAGAGCCACTGTTATCAATTCAACTTTCCATCACTTTTCCCCATATGGTGTATCCGGCGTTGTCGTTATACAAGAAAGTCACCTTGCGATTCACACCTGGCCTGAATATCAATATGCTGCAGTTGACATTTTTACCTGTGGCGATGAAGTAAATCCTTGGATTTCTTACGATTATCTAAAAAAAGCGTTCCATGCTGACTATGGTTCTGCAATGGAATTACTTCGTGGGCAGGTTGACCTTATGACCCGCGTTAACATAGATGCACTAATCAAAGAACGTCAGGGAACTGAGGCAGAAGAAAAACATGAAGTTAAATTCAAACGCGATGTTTGGTTTACCGATAAGGATGAAAATCTTGCACTTTCTCTACGCCACACCGGTGAATTGCTCTATCGCGCCAAGTCTGAATTCCAGACTGTACAAATCCTCGACAGCTATGCATACGGCAAAATGCTGACCATTGATAACCTCGTAATGACTACCGAGAAAGACGAGTTTATCTATCATGAAATGATTTCACACATTGCTATGCAATCACACCCGGCTCCTAAAAAAGTTCTGGTAATCGGTGGCGGCGATGGCGGTACAATTCGCGAACTTTTCCGTTATGACGGTGTTGAAAAAGTAGTTATGGTTGAAATTGACGGAAACGTTGTAGAAGCCTGCAAACTGCACCTCCCACAAATTGCCTGCGAATTCGGCAATCCTAAATTGGAACTGCACATCGCTGACGGTATCAAATATGTTGCTGAAGCCGCAGATGCATCTTTTGATGTAGTGTTGGTTGACGGTAGCGATCCTGCAGGTCCTGCAGAAGGTCTGTTCTCTGAAAGTTTCTACAAAAACGTTCAGCGCATCCTGAAAGCTGACGGTATCCTCGCCCTGCAAAGCGAAGGTCCGCACTTCCACAAAAAAGCATTTGTTGAATTGAACCATTGCCTCAAAGGCATTTTCGGTGCAGAACGCGTTCACACTTATCTGGCTCATATTCCAACTTATCCAACCGGTTTGTGGAGCTTTACCTGCGCTACCAAAGGTATTGTACATCCGTTGAACAACCTGAACGAAGCTGCAGCAAACGCATTCTCAGAAAAACACAACCTGAAAGTTTATGATGCTCATGTTCACCGTGCATCATTTGTATTGCCTCCTTTTGTCCGCAAAATGTTGAGCTAAACAACAAATCTCAGATTAAAATATTATTTTTATAAAGGCTGTCATTCTGACAGCCTTTTTTCTTGCTAAAAAGAAAAACTGTTATTTAGAAAATTCTAAATACTAAAATACATCCCTCACTTTTTAAATGGCATTTTTTGTTTATAATTCGAATAAATAACATAACTTTAATGTGAACAGTTATTAAATTATAAGTTCTAATTAAATAGCGTTATATCAAAATGGCAAGTATACAGGCTAATATTGCAAAATATTTTATCAGACAACTGCGGACCAGAAGTCTGCGCTATCTGAATAATTTACCGCTTTTGCGTGTGGAACAGGATAAGGCTTTATCCAGAATAAGACCTCCAAAGAATGTCAATTTCTCCGCTCAGCCTTTTCCAAAGTTTTCAGCCGAATGGGCTATTCCTGCTACCGCCTTTGGGCACAAACATCCCGGAAAGGTCATACTTTATATGCACGGCGGAGGCTATGCGGTAGGTTCTGCGCTATCGCATCGCGGTCTTGTCGGCAAAATTGTGGCGGAAACAGGAATTAAAGCATTGAGTCTGGACTATCGGCTGGCACCCGAACACCCTTTTCCTGCTGCACTGGAAGACAGTGTCTATGCCTATGTATGGCTTTTGGAAAAAGAAGCCTACAATCCCAAAGACATCATTCTCATGGGAGATTCAGCCGGCGGCGGACTGACCTTGAGTACCATATTAAAACTGAAGGAAATAGGCATTCCGCAACCCTTGGCTGTTGGGCTGTTCTCTCCCTGGACCGACCTGACTTTCAGCGGTGACAGCATTGAAACACATAAAGAACGGGATCCGCTCCTATTGACAGAACCGGCAAAACAATGGGCACGCTGGTATCACAATGATATCAATCCCTCTCACCCGCATTTATCCCCGCTTTTTGGCGATTACAGCGATACATGCCCTATTCTCATTCAGGTCGGAACTGAAGAAATTTTACTGAGCGACTCACTTCGGATGATTTCCAATGCAAAAAAATACGATGTCGATATCAAAGTCGATATCTGGGAGGGCATGCTGCATGTTTTTCAGTTTGGCTGGCCATATTTGCCGGAAGCCAGAGAAGCAATTTTAAAAATGGCCGATTTTATTGAAGCGCAGATAACATCTGATAAGGTTTTTAATACCAATAAAATAAAACCGATCGAGGCATTGTCCAAGACTGAAAATGCCGAAAATCCGTATAATTCCTGGTTGCGCTTTGGCAATGATATGCTTAAAAGTTTTTGGGATTATAAGAAATAAAACGGGATATCAATTTGACATTGAATATGATGATAAATGTTTAATTGAATGGCAGGAATAAAATGTCATCCCTTCGGGGTTTTATCCACTGGACTGCTTATAGGCTAGAATAATTTCATCCCTTCCTGATTTTTTCATTAGATAAGTAGTATTTTTATCAATAAAAATAATCACGAAAACGGCTCTTTCTGTATGTTTCCTCCACAAGCCGTATACCTCCCCATGGTATAATTTAATTATCAGTATATTAAAAATATAGTCTGAATCTTTTGGGCGATTATTATTTTACAAAATGATGATTTTTAAAAAATATTGTAATTTATACAATATCTACATAAATATACACTAATTCTTGCTTTCCAATTAATTATGGCTTGAATAAAAATATAATGATAGTTGCAATATATAGCTTATATGTTTTATTTCAAACATTTTAATGTGATTTCAAAATAAAAAATAAAAGTATAGGATTGATTGTTATTTTTTAGGCTTAGGTTAGAGTTGAGAAATTTTGAAAGGCATTACAATTTGAATTTTTCTTGAAAAGTTAAAAATAAGTTTCTAATCATATTTCTATGACAATTTTTAAGTGTTGTTTTTAAAACTTTCAATGCCTAAACAAGCTAAAACGTATGTTAGAAAAACAAAAAGTTTTTGATCAAAGACATAAGATAACAATTACACAAACTTATTGAATCTTGGAAAAATTTAATTAATTAAAATAATTAGACAACAAACAAAAACCTATTATGAACAAGGAAAATCTTATTTTGGAATTAGAGGATGCATTAAAAAACAACAATGCAGAAACTATAATTAATCTTTCTACACAAGCCGTGGAGAATTTTCCGGAAGAATCTTTTGGTTATTATTTTCTTGGAGAAGGCAATCTTTTGAATTACAAATATCCAAATGCTGAAATTTGCTTTGGTAAAGCAATTGAACTTGATGATAATGTATCATATAAATTCAGGTTCGCTGATAATAAGAACTTACAAGGTTTATTTGAAGATGCAATGATTGTTTACTCACAAATCCTCAAATCTGACAATAAGAACTTTAAAGCATTATTAGGTTTGGGAAATTATCACCTAAATGATGAAAATTTTGAAGCGGCAATAGATTATTACTCCAGAGCTTTAGAAATAGCACCAAACAGCAAGGATGTTTACTTCAGCCGTGCCTCAGCTAATGTACGCTTAAATAATTTTGAAGCTGCAATGAATGATATAGCAGCTGCAGAATCTGACACATTTAATGAAATGCTAGAAATTATCAAAACAGAGATTTACAGTAAACTCCCAGACAAAAAATCAGAATTACTTAATACCTTTAAAGGATTAATAGAGCATTTACCCCAAAATATTTATTACCGATTAAACTACGGAAAATTGCTCTACTCAAAAAAAGATTTTGAAGCGGCTGAAAATCAATTTACAATAATAATTGAATCAGATAAAAAAGAAGGCATATTCAATGAGACAGTCTACGATTACCTATTTAAAATCAAAATCAATTTAGATAAGAAAAAAGATGCATTATCAGTAATTGACCTTTTGATTGAAAATGATCCAACTGCATCAAATTATTTATTTGAAAGAGCTAAGTTAAATTTCGAATTAGAAGAATTCGAATTGGCACTTTCTGATCTTAACGATGCAAGTGCACTCACAGAAGATGGTGCTAAGCCGAATATATTAGAATTGCAGTCTCGAATATTTTTGTCTTTGGGTAAATTGGCAGAAGCAAATAATGCTTTCAAAAATTTAGCTAAACTAGACGGGTTTTACATAGCAGGAATGATTGGAATGGGCTTAGTCCTGATTGCAGAAAATAAAAAAGTAGATGCTTTTAACTTATTATATCCTCTCAAAGACGAAAGTGAAGATGTATTAAAAATTATTCGTTTACTATTAGGTTTTGAGCTAATAAACCATGCCCAGAAACTAGAAAAGGAATTGGCTGATGCATTTAAGGAGAATGAAAACTCAGCTTTAAAAACTTTTTTTAGTAAATTGTACAAATACGATGAGCAGTCGAATAAGATTGAGAGCGACTTGCCTGCCGCATTGATTGATGCTGTAACTGAAGCAAATAAAAAATCTTTTATTATTTTAACTGAGAGAGCCATTATGCTGATTCATGATTCAGTAATCAATGGTGGCTTTTATAAAATTGTCAATGCAGCAGCTAAAGAGGTTTCTATAGAGATTTTTGAAACCAATGCGGGATCTCCTCCCACAAATTTAACTTTGAATCTGAATGGAAACACCCTTGGAATTAAAACAAAAGAAAATCCAAACACATTTTTCTATAAAGAATTTGCTTCAGAATTGGGCTCATCATTTAAAAATTATGTTCATCCACTTGATTTATTTGTTTTAGGTCCAAAGCTTAAAAATTGATAAGAAAGCTCTATTCTCTCTTCAAATTTAACTTTATGACAGTAATTGCTTAATATTCCTTACCACTAAGCAGAAAAATATATACAATTTTAATAAATTTTAAACTCCTAAAAAATCCGACAT
>CAINVS010000299.1 GCA_903854205.1 uncultured Bacteroidota bacterium
AAATAGGGCCGTCCAGAATTTTTGGACGGCCCTTTTTAATCCCAGATCCGTCATTTGCCATTTAGGCTTTCATCACGAACTCTAAGAACCGAAGGACCGCGAAGCGAACCCCGAAGGGCTTCACACAGTGAAAATAAGTGCTCACGGAGTTTTTTGGGGGGGAAGAACCGAAGGACCGCAAGGCGAACCGATCTCGTCCCAGACGAGAGAGCTCTATAAATAGTTACCCCTATTTCAAAACTCAAAAAACGAGTAAGTGCTTAGTTTCACAGCAATTTAGGCTTGGAACCCGAAGGCTCCGCGAAGCGAACCCGGAGGCTCCACGTAGTGAATAGAATTTCTAATGACGGATGTGGGATAATGTGCGCTACGCATACCATACGTCTTTAGGGTGCAAGTCCCAAACGAGCCAGCCAACGGGAATCGTTAGCCAAGAGCAAGGGTGTTGGAGCTGACTCCAAATCTGAAGAAGCTGGCGGCAAAGAACTGACCGAACGAACATGGAACATGATATAAGGCTTTCTCTTTGGTAAGCCGGCATTAGACCGCGATGCCATATATTTGGACGTAAAATGGGTAGTAAATCATGTCGGTTGTAGTTGTTTCATAGTAATATCTAAGGAAACCGCCGTACACGTAAGTACATACGGCGCTGTGAGGTCGACAAAGTTAATTTTTAACATTAACTTTGTCACCTACTCGATTTTATGCATAAAATATTTTCTATAAAATTGATTCTGATTTAGCGCTTTGTCGTAATTGCACACGAAAATATAAATTTACCATATACGCATTTTGTGATAATCTAAAAAAATTGACCTCGAATGCTCAGCGAAGCAAATGAATTTTTATCTTAACTTTGTTGCAAAGCATATTGAAAGTACTGCTTATGCTGCCTTTTTTTCTTGTAAAATTTAAAAAATATACTCCTTAACATGAGTATTAATATTATAGCCATCAGTTATAGCTTCCTGCTCTAATCCTAATTTACTATCTTTGCGTAATAAACCAACGCAAACCCAATGAGCTTCAATAACGATAGCCCTGACTGCTTTATACCTTTTTCTGAAAATATAGACGGAATACCCCTTCCGGAAAAATTTACATTCCCCTTTTATTATGAGCCGCATGCACTTTCTGTCATTGCGGTAAAGCAATTGCAGGATTTTCTGGAAAACAGTGCAACTTCATATGGTTGGGACTTTTGGCATGGTGACAATGAGCTGGGCAGAGGACGCATGTTTGGGGTGCTTGTTGTAAAGAAAGAAGATGGCAGTTTGGGATTTTTGGCAGCATTTTCCGGCAATACAACTATTCCCGACAAAGGATTTCCCTTTGTTCCTTCAATTTTTGACTTTTGGGATGAAGACGATTTTTACCGAAAAGGTGAACGGGAGTCTGCTATCATCACTGCTGAGATCGAATCATTAGAAAATGACCTACAGTATAAACATCTTCAGCAAGTTTTGGTCAAGGAAACATCAGAATCGGACGAGGAACTCTCTCTATTGCAATATCAGCTGAAGGCTGCAAAAAAAGATAGAGATGCTAAAAGGTCTGAAGCTGAAAACATGAGCTCAGAAGATTTTGAATTGTTGAAAGCTGAGTTGACAAAGGAAAGTCTTTTCAATAATTACCATTTCAAAAAAACGAAAAAAAATTGGAAAGAAAGGCTGAAACAAAGAACAGCGGAGCTAAAAATATGGCAGGATAAAATAGAAATGCTCAGAGCGGATCGCAAAGCCTTGTCTAATCGTTTGCATGAGGCAATATATAAAGGTTTTAGATTTTTGAATCAGACAGGTGAAACTAAAGGCATTGATGAGGTTTTTGCTGATACAGTGTTAAAATATCCGCCTTCCGGTGCCGGTGAGTGTGCCGCCCCCAGGCTATTACAATACGCTTTCAAATATCAGCTGAAAATAGTATCAATGGCTGAATTCTGGTGGGGAGCAACTTCTAAATCGGATATACGGGAACACAAATATTATTATCCGGCCTGTCATGGCAAATGCCGGCCTATTCTTGGTCACATGCTCGATGGTATTGTGATGGATGAAAATCCCATGCTCAATAGTCATGCACTGGACAAAGTGGTAGAGGTAGTTTATGAAGATGAGCACCTTTTGGTTGTTTTTAAACCGGATGGGCTCTTGTCAGTTCCTGGCAGATTGGTTTTGGATTCTGTACATACAAGAATGCAGCTCCTATTTCCAAATACAAATAGTCCTTTGGTGGTACATCGTTTGGATATGGACACTTCGGGTCTAATGCTTATTGCCAAAAATAAAGAGGTGTATAAACATCTTCAAGCTCAATTTATCAGAAGAAAGGTCAAGAAACGCTATATGGCATTGTTGGAGGGTTTTGTAGAAGGAGATTCCGGACTTATAGAATTGCCTTTGATGCTCGATTTTCTAAACAGACCATGCCAGGTTGTTGATGATGAGCATGGAAAATCAGCTAGTACCCGGTGGAAATTATTAAAACGCTATGAAAACCGATCCCTAGTGCATTTTTTTCCGCATACCGGACGCACACATCAGTTGAGAGTACACGCTGCTCATTCTCGTGGACTGCATTGCCCGATTGTCGGCGATGATTTATATGGTACTAAAGATAAGCGTCTTTTCCTTCATGCAGAGTGGATTGAATTTGAGCATCCTATAACTAGGGAACGTGTCAGCTTTGAGAAAAAGGCAGATTTTTATATTTAGAAATATTTTCTAATCTCTATATAATAAATCTATGTAAACCGGTAGGTGATCGCTGAATCCCCCCAAAAATTTAGGGCCGCCATAAGTTCTGAATGGTTGCAGGCCCAGGTGTCTTCGGTCTTCTTCCAATAGGAATCTTGCTGCGAAAATTCTACCGCCTTGAGCTCCCGCATGAAGTCGATTTTCATTGCCTCTATTTTTGATTAGGGGTGAGGAAACTATAATATGATCCAGTGTGCCCCAGTGTCCCTGATATTTGTGTGAGCCCAGTTTCCAATTTTTGCCAAGTTCGTACATGAAATTAAACATGTCTGTATCTCCAACATCTTCGACATGGTGTTTGGCTTTTAGTCCCTGTACCAGACTTTTGTCTTCGGCATGATCGTTCAAATCACCCATTACCAATATATTGGCATTAGGTGTTGCTGCATACACAGAATCAATTTTTGCTCGAATAAGTCCGGCCGCAATCATTCTTCGTGGTTCGCTTGCAGCCTGACCACCCCGTCGGGAAGGCCAATGGTTAATAAACACATGCAGTGTATCTTTTCCGTTAACTTTTCCCCAAACATGAAGAATGTCACGAGTGCGAGCCGTTATATCAAATGGGAAAATTACTCGGATAGGCTCATGCCCAATATATTGAAAGGCTGAAGACCTGTAGATGAATCCAACATCGATACCTCGTGCATCTGGAGAATTCTCATGCACAATTTTATAATCGTATTTCTGAAATGGAGTTTTAGTTAATAAGTCACTCAGTACTCTTCTGTTTTCTATTTCACAGAAACCAATAATTTCAGGAGGACCTCCCCAGCCGCCTACAGCTGACATCGTTTTGTAAATATTATTCAGTTTTTGTTGGTAACGGTTATATGTCCAACCCTTTGGTCCTTTAGGAAGGAATTCATCATCATTGATTAGGGTGTCATCTTCTATATCGAATAGATTTTCCACATTGTAAAAACAGGCCCTTACGCCTCTGCCTTCTCTTGATCGGTCATCAAAGTCAGCCATGCCCAATTTAATAATATCGTCATCGGGAGTATGCTTTGCTTTTGAAGGATCATTTGGCAGGGTATCAATATTATTTACTTCCTCTTCTTCTTCAACCTGTGCAATAAGAATCGGATAAGTCAATAACAGTAAAAGGAAAAGCATTGTAATATTTCGCATGAAAATTATTTTTTATTTATTTCAGCTAATATAGGTATTTATAGTCTATATCTCAAGTTTTTGTGCCTTAGTAAAACAATTTTTACCTTTAATTAACATCAATAACAAACGAATTCATTCCTGTTTTATTTGTCTTAATCATTTTTTTATTATAAAAAAGGCCGGAAGCTTGGGGCTTGCCGACCTATCTAGAAACACTCAACTTGACCTAATAAATGAGACCTGAGACCTAATGAAGAACTTTTTCCAGTGTTTCTATTGACCTAGTTTATATATAAGTTTAAGACCTAACAATTCTGAACTGTTGAAATAATCAAATTTTAATCAAATTTTGATAGTTGATAATTTTCAATAACATTCATCAACGCATCAGCGCTGTATCCTTTCTTTGTAAAATAACCTGCACTTTCCAATTCCATAATGAAGGTTAAATGACTCTTGTCACCCTTTCTCAAAACATTTTTGTAATTTTTTTCCAATAATTTACTGTTTGCTCTGAATGCTACCCAGGCACTTTCATAAGAAGTATAGCAAATGTCATTGTTAACAGATTGTCCTACCATTCCTTTTCCCATGCGAATAGAGTTTTCATGGCATTTGATTCCAAAATGATTGTTTCCTTCTTTCGCTGCTTGGCTATGACCAAAATCACTGTTCAAAATAGCTAAGCCAAGACTAACAGATGCTGGTATGCCATATTTCTTTTGCTCGGTTTGAGCCAATTTTGCATATCTATTGATATATTCGTCCCGTATTTTCTGAGCATGTCTTCCTAATTCACGTTCCGCAGA
>CAINVS010000300.1 GCA_903854205.1 uncultured Bacteroidota bacterium
AAAAACTCCGTGAGCACTTATTTTCACTGTGTGGAGCCCTTCGGGGTTCGCTTCACGGTCCTTCGGTTCTTTGCCATTTAGGCTTTCATCACGAACTCTAATGACGGATCTGGGTTAAACATATCATTACTTCTGCACGATTACTTAACTCACACATAAAAAAGGCTGCAACTTATATATTGCAGCCTCTTTTTATTAAAAATAATCCATTACAGAACATCCAAAAAGTATTACTTCATCAGGTCAAATCTGTCCAAATTCATTACTTTGGTCCAAGCAGCAACAAAGTCTTTTATGAATTTATCTTTGGCATCATTACCTGCATAAACTTCAGCTAGGGCTCTCAGTTCTGAATTTGAACCAAAAATGAGATCTGCACGGGTTGCTGTCCATTTTTTTGAACCGGTTTTTCTGTCCAGGCCTTCAAATACTTCTTTGCTGTCATCCTGTGCTTTCCACATATAATTCATATCCAGCAATTTAACAAAGTAGTCATTGCTCAATACCTCTTTTTTGTCAGCGAAAATTCCATGAACCGATCCGTCAAAATTGGTATTTAGGGAACGCATTCCACCAATTAGTACTGTCATTTCCGGTGCAGTAAGTGTTAAAAGTTGTGCCTTATCAACCAATAATTGCTCCGTTGACAAAGTGTACTGTGTTTTCAGATAATTTCTGAATCCGTCAGCCATTGGCTCCAACAGATTGAAAGACTCAATATCGGTCTGTTCCTGAAGGGCATCCATTCTGCCGGGTCTGAAAGGAACTTCTATGGTATAATCTGCATTTTTGGCTGCTTTTTCAATTCCCACTGAACCGGCCAAAACAATAAGATCGGCCATGGAAACTTTTTTGTCTTTATTTTTATCGTTAAATTCTTTTTGAATTTTCTCAAGAGCCGTCAAAACTTTGTCCAGCTGTTTTGGATTATTCACTTCCCAATTTCTTTGAGGCAATAATCTGATTCTGGCACCATTGGCTCCTCCGCGTCGGTCAGAATTTCGATAAGTAGAGGCAGATGCCCAAGCAGTAGAGACCATCTCACTCAGTGATAAACCGGAATTTGAAATTTTGGTTTTCAGTGCACTGATGTCTTTTGCATCGATCAATTTGTGATTCAGAGCCGGAATTGGATCCTGCCATATGAGATCTTCTTTTGGCGCTTCCGGACCAAAATAAGTCGATTTTGGGCCCATGTCGCGGTGAGTCAGTTTAAACCAAGCCTTTGCAAAAGCCATTGTGAATGAATCGGGCGACTCCATGAATTTTCTGGAAATTTTCTCATAAACAGGATCCATTCTCAGAGAAAGGTCAGTGGTCAGCATGGTTGGCAAATGCTTTTTATTGGGATCAAAAGCATCAGGAATTGATTCTTTTCCATTTTTTGCTACCCACTGATGCGCTCCTGCAGGGCTTTTGGTCAATTCCCATTCATTATTGAACAGAATTTTAAAGAAACCATGACCCCATTTGGTCGGTGTATTAGTCCAAGTTACTTCCAAACCGGATGTAATGGCATCTTTGCCCTTACCGCTTTCGTAGCTGCTTTTCCAGCCAAATCCCTGTTCTTCTATTCCGGTAGCTTCAGGTTCGGGACCTACATTTGAAGCAGGACCTTTGCCATGTGTTTTGCCAAAGGTATGTCCGCCGGCAATCAATGCCACTGTTTCTTCATCATTCATACCCATGCGCTTGAAGGTTTCGCGGATATCTTTAGCAGCTGCCAATGGATCAGGATTGCCGTTAGGCCCTTCGGGATTTACATAGATAAGTCCCATTTGTACGGCTGCCAGTGGATTTTCCAGTTTTCTGCCATCAGAATATCTTTTATCTTCGAGCCATTTGGTTTCCGAACCCCAGTAAACATCGCTTTCGGGCTCCCACACATCGGCACGGCCGCCGGCAAATCCAAAAGTTTTGAAACCCATTGATTCCAAGGAAACATTCCCCGCGAGAATCATCAAATCGGCCCAGGAAATTTTGCTGCCATATTTTTGTTTAATTGGCCAAAGCAGACGGCGGGCCTTGTCGAGATTGCCATTATCGGGCCAGCTGTTAAGTGGAGCGAAGCGTTGCTGACCGGCTCTTGAACCCCCGCGTCCGTCGCCTGAGCGATAGGTACCTGCACTGTGCCAGGCCATACGGATAAAAAGGGGACCATAATTCCCAAAATCGGCAGGCCACCAGTCCTGAGATTCTGTGAGTACTTTTTCAATATCTTTTTTTATGGCAAAATAATCAAGGCTTTTAAACTCCTTGATATAATCAAAACTCATCCCCATTGGATTTGTTTTCTCGGAGTTTTGCCTCAACACTTCAAGATTCAGTTTATTGGGCCACCAATCTTTATTTGTTGGGGCTTTGGTCATAGCTGCTTCTCTATATTCCGTAACCGAAGTTTTGACCGCATTACCATGTCCCAACGGACATTCGCCTTTAATTTCCTGAGCTTTACTTATACAGGAAAAAAGCATGAGCGAAGCAATAATTACATGTTTCATCATAACATTATAGGTTAGATTATAATAATATAGATTTATAGATCTTTTGCAATACAAATATACAATCAAATTTTCATAGATAATAACGATAATTTCTATAAGAACTATTGAAACAAACTATATTTAATGGCAAAAAAAAGCCGCAAATAATTGCGGCCTTGATTTATGCATCTAAGAAAAGCTATTACTGCTTAAGTCTCTGAACCTCCGGAAGCAAAACAATTGCTTTTTCTCTGTAAGGATGATTTTCCAAAGAAGAAATACTTTGGAGCAACTCAGCAGATTTTTTACTATTCATTTCTTTCAGGTATGTAAGTGCAAGATACCATTCAGCGGCATCTTTAAAATTATCAGCTTTTCCGGTTTGAATAATTGCCTCAAAATAAACTTTTGCGTTATTGGTATTTCCGGAAAATAGATTTGACAAGCCAATATAAAGTTTTACTTCACTTGTCTTTTTTTCATCTTCAATTTTATCGTAATATTCATAGAGACTTTTTGCTGCTTCGCTGTACTTTTTAGCATTATATAATGCAATACCGCTCTCTAAAAGTAGCGACAAAGAATCGGCATTTGCATTTCCCCTTGTTTGATTAGAGAAAATGCTGAAATGTTCGACATTAGAAGCATATAGATTTTCAGGGGAAGGGATTTTAAAGTTTGAAACAACAATATAGCCTAAAGGGAGTATGAGTGCAAATACTACTGCAGCGACAGCAAATCGATATTTTTTAATAAAATCTTTTAAAGAAAATATTGTAATTTCTTGATTTACATTACTATTTTCCATTGAAGGAAGTATATCACTTTTATGCTTTTGTTCCCAGCTCAAAAGATTTTGCTGAAATTTCTCAAATTTAATAGCTTTAAAACCGTCGAGAATTTCGATAATTCCATCTGCTTCAGCTTTAAGCTCTGCATTGTTAAAAATTGTATTTTCTACTTCTGACTTTTCCGTTGAACTGAGCGTTCCTTCGTGATAAAGTTCAATCAGGCGAATTTGTTCCGTTGTGAGCATGGCTATTTTTTTTTCTTAATTGTGTTGGGGGCATGGGTAAAAGCAAAAAAATAAATTTAAAAGTTAATGCAGGTCAATGATCAAATGTTACCGATTCATGAAATAATAAATTTTTTTTTTCAGACTACTTACAATCAGGATTAATCCCAAGTACATATATTTCCACAACACCAATTTCTTTGGCAGTTTCAGAACCCATAAAACCGCCTATGTCATTATTATTAACTTCTTCCTTATACTTCCTGACCAATTCTCTGGCAATCGGAAGATAAGACCAATGCCATTTTTCTTCCTGATAGCCTACCGGGCGATCTTTGCCCATTGCAGAATAAGGTTGGCAAAAACCATATTCATGTGCATGTTTGACTAACCAGTCATATTGTTTCTTACCTAAAGGCTGCGCCCAATACTCAGGATTGACATTATTAAAATCAACATCAGTTCCCCAATGGTGCCTTGAGGTACTTGGCATAGAGTTCCACTCTAAAATTCTGATTGCCCGCTCTTTACCCTTGATTGAATCCGGAATAAAATAACCGTTAACCTGTTGTTTTCCCTGCCATTTCCTTTCCCAAATTGCCTTTTGAACATCGAAAGGACGGGTAGCAGACATAATTTTGAGGCTTATTCCATCTTTTAGCGCAGCTGTATACATCTCAATATATTTTTCCATAGCCTCTGTCCGCATATAAACAGTCTGGGCATTATTAACCAGATATTTAACCGGAATAACGGAGAACCGGGCATCCTGAGCAGGATTGAACTGGCCCATAAGGTATTTTTTATTGATTATTTCTTCCACTCTGGCTCTGTTTTTTGGGCTTAAGTTTGGATCAATATTTACTTTTGAATCACTGTTTTTATTATCTGAAGGAACGATAGAATCATTGACACTGCCTTTTGACTCTGACAAATTTTGCGCATCCTGGGCATTTTGACTGTTTGATTGCTCACAGCTGCTGAAAAGCAATAGCGCAGCAATGATAGAGACCGATACAATGATTTTATAATTCATTTGATATATATTTTTCAATTATAATTCATTATTGCAGTATATAAACCAAACTTCTTGCCTTTTTCGATTCTGTAAATCCCGGGCAGTTGACCAAAATTTCCTCGAAGATATAAATATCTCCTTTTACTGCTTTAGCAATCAATACTTTTACTGGTCCTTCGAAAGCATCAGTATTATTTTTGACTGATTCCCGTTTGGCATCTGAAGAAATCCGAGTCAGATTAAATCCATTACAAAGGCAAAGAACAGGAATTGAACTTGTGATTTTAAGCATCAGCTGGCCCTGCTTTTTAAAAGTTTCAGCTGTCATTTCACCATTTTCTTCCAAGTTCAGGCAGGGCTCCGGCAAAGGAAAGTTCACAGTTTCTCCAATTAATATCCCATAAGAATCAGTTTCACTGTCTTCTGCAGTAATCTCTACCGCGATATTCGGTTCTTTGATAAAAAGACGGAAGAGGGTTGGATCTTCTGTTCTTTCTATAGTACCTGCAGTTGTTTTCAATGTAATATTCTCGGCTTTTAATCCTTCCGGAACTATGATTCGGACCCCATTATACTCTCCTGCATAAATATAGGTCACCTCTTCTTCATCACGGCCATCCATCAAGATGCCAATATTATATTCATCAGGTGGATTTTCAATATACCAATCGGGTACTCTTGTTTCTTCAATATTGCTGCTGCCATCGGTATAAAATCCCAATAGGGCTAGAGGTAGAGCACAGCTGCTGTTGAGCAGTATAATAACCAGAACTGAGAACAAAATATTTTTATATTTCAACATATAAACTAAACTTTCAGTACATTTTCAAAAAACTTGAAAACGGAAGAATACCTAAAGCCTTCTTCCGTTGTATTTATTTTATTTCAGCTACTGTCATTCTGTAAACAGATGTTAGTTTTTATTTATTCAAAATACCCATGATCTCGTCGAGCTTAGGCTCGAGGATGATTTCTGTGCGGCGGTTGATACCCTTTCCTTTTTCATCAATGTTCGAAGCTTTTGGTGCATGTTCGCCACGGCCTGCAGCAGTCAAACGGGCAGGGTCAACACCATTTTTGATCAATTCCTGTGTAACTGACATTGCACGACTGGTACTCAGGTCCCAATTCATTTTATCATCACCGTCAGAGTCTGTATGTCCTTCAACAAGAATAGAAAGGTCATTGCCTTTGGTCAGAACACCTGCTATTGATTTCAGTGCATCCAAACCGCGTTTGTCAATTTTGGAAGAGCCCGAAGCAAAGAGCAGTTTTTGGCTCAAAGATACATATACTTTACCGTTACGGATTTCAACGCCTAAGTCACCTGCATCGGCAAAGCCTTTGAGTGCTTCCAGGAGTTTATTGCGAAGTGCATCCGTCTGAGCATCGCGTTCTTTGATTGCTGATTCAAGGTCCTTGATTCGTTTTTCACGCCCGGCCAATTCTGCCTCCAATTCTTTTTTATATTTTTGAAGATCGGTAATGTTAGCATCCTTTCCTTCAAGATCCTTTCTCAAACGCTCAAATGCTTCGCGTTCTTTGCGCAGATTGTCTTCAAGTTCGCGAAGGGAACTTTCTCTACGCTCCAGTTCACGGGTACGCTCGATAAGTTTCTCATCCAAAATTCTTTTTTGGGCAGAAGCCTCTTCTTTCAATTTTTCATTCAGGGCCAATAGCTTATCAAAAGATTCTTCAATCTCTTTTTTAAGTTTTTGCTGATGTGTATAGCTTTGCTGCAAAAGGTCAAAATCAGCTTTCAGCTGTTTATGGTCTTTTTCAAGCTTAGCAAGTGTTTCAGCTGTTTCTTTCATCTTTGCTTCTGCTTCCTGACGGGCTGCAGCATCGAGAGCTGCTTGGCTTTGTGCGGTTTTTCGTGCTTCTGTTTCTTCCAGAAACTTGCGGTTTGAGACGCAGGAGGTCATTAATCCCAACAAAAGAAACAGCGTAAAAATTTTGTTCATTCTTGTCATCTTAATAAGGTAATATGGTTAATTTATCTGTTTATTCCAGCTTCAATTCAAATACAAAAGGTGGTTTTTTATAATTTTTACTCCCTTTCCATCTGCCGCAGGCTTCTATCGTCAGTTTTTCTTCAGGAAATTTACTGTTTTCCAAAACAGTGGCAATCAACATGGCTTTTTGTCCGGACAATCTCCACAAATCCTGCGTTTTTGTCCCCTCATCTGCAAAAGCACAGATTCTAAGACTTCTATCAAAATGCGGTTTTAATATTTCAGTTAATTTTTCGAGAAATTTTCTTCCGCTGACACTCACAAAATAGGCACTTTGCATGAGCATAGAATCACTGATGACAATAAAAACACCAGCTTTATCCTCATAAACATAGCAATTGGGACCTAAAAAACCTGCCAGAGAATCATTCAACTTTTTACTCAACACCTTTGCATTGTTATCAATAACAGCCTCTTGCATTTCTTTTGCAGCTAATGCCTTTTGAAGTACAGCTGCTGACGCTACTGTCTGTTTTAATGAATCTGAAAGCAGCTTAAAGCTGTTCTGATTTTCTGACAGCTGCCTTTGAATCTCACTACTCTGCACTTTCAATGCTGACAATTCTGAAGAAAGATTAGATTCGGATGCGCTACTGTTTTCTTTACATTTCTGCCACTCTCTTCTTGCTTCTGCCAAACTTCGTTTCAGGCTGTCAACCCTGAAATTCAGTGTCTGAACACTGTCCTTCAAATTTTTTTGTGCCGACAGTTCATTATTAATAAAAAACAGGCAGCAAAGTATAAATAATCTTATATGTATATTGTTCATTATCAAAATATCAATTATTCCTTCTCATCCATTCCGAAGCAACAACGGTTGCTGCACAAGCCACATTCAGCGATTCAACATTGGCAGCCATTGGTATTGTCAGCCAGGCGTCAATCAGATTTCTCAAATTTTCACTTACACCTTCCGTTTCATTGCCCATAACAAAGATACAATGTTTTTTGAAAGCCTGATTATAAATATCTTTTCCTTCTTCACCTGCCAATCCGTAAACCGAATAACCCTGATTTTTAGCTGCCCTGAGCGCATCCGGTAAGGTTTCACATTTCAAAAGCTGACTTTTAAACAGCACTCCGGCAGAGGCTTTCACCACCAGCGGATTGAGTTTGGAAGAGCCTTTCAGCGGCAGTATAACGCCCATACCCAATGCTGTTGCCGAGCGGATAATCATCCCTACATTTGCTGGAGTAGTAACTCCATCCAGTGCCAACCAGCCTTTAGCTTCGTTTCCAGCTGTATTGTTATTAAAATACTGAATGGCATTGTCCATACCCGGTGCAACTACGTCTGCTGCAATTCCCTGATCCTGGTTAGGGTTCTTGGAAATGCGGGAAACCTCTTCAGGACTCACCCACATTGGCTCCACTCCACGCTGTTTACAAAGGTTGAGGATATCTTTTATTATATCTCCCTTCGATTTATTGGCAATAAGCAGCTTGGCAATCGACACATCTTCCATTTCAAGAAGTTCCAAAACCGGTTTTCTTCCGTAAACGGTGATATAGGTATCGCGCGGATGTTTCTGATAGGTCATTAACTTGTTTATATTAAATCATTAGATTGCCAATTCTTGGAAATCCTACTTCACAGTGTACCTTCTGAGCCTGAACAATGTGCCGTTCAATGTGGTAGACCAAATATTGCAGCATATCGCCAAGTTTTAACCTGAAAAGGGGTACTAAGGGCAAAGTGACTTTTATTTGTTCCAAATGCAGCGCTTTGGACACTGAAAGCAAATTCAGTAATTGCGCTGAATATTGAAAGTAATTTTCAACTACTAAAGATGCTGCCCCTTCAATTGTAGATTCAGGCCGCAATTTATTGGGACATTTGGAAAAACGCTGAATACTGTTATCATCTTTGATCCTAATAGAGCTCAGCAGATATTTTCCCAAAAATCCGGATCGAAAAGCAGTCCCATCCGCTGTTATATTGAATGTTTGAGCTTTATGAACAGCCTGTTCAATTTTTGGCAAATAAATTTCCAATTGCAGTACTAAATGCTGCAGACATTCCACAATACTCCAACTCTCCGGACGGGGCTTCCACTGAAGCTGTGCATCGGCCAGGACTGCAAAATCACGTGCTGAAATCTCATTCAGGCGTTTGAGCAGTTTTGATAAGTCATCTGTAATATTGGGATGTTCTTTATCCATATTTATGGAACTATTGCTGCAAATAGCAGATAAATACCTGTTCCTATTGCAACCAGTCCGGCAATTACCTGATATGGAGAAAGTTTTTTACGAACCTCTTCCGCTTTTTCCTTAGATTTTTCATCATTGGCAATCCATTGCTGAACCATCGGAAAACCCAATAAGAAACCGACTAATGCTGTAGCAGCAATGCAGACAAAATTTATGAGTTTTGTAAACATATCTTCCTGAATGGTAAATGCATCCAACAATTTCAGCACAGATAGAATCATGGCAACTACACCAATCACTGCCTGATAAGGAACTGCTTTCTCCAAATAACCTTTAGCTGAAGGAATTTTCTCAATAACAAAATTGGATGCAGCAAGTGCGCCTGCGATAATCGCCAGCAAGCCGAAAATAAATAATGACATTATTCTGAGTAAAATTAGTGAAAGTAAATTAAATGAATAGAGCATCTTTTGCTCACTAAGAAAGCAATATTACAAAATTTCCTGATTATTGAAGCAGATGCTTAAGATTTTTTTAATTGCCTGCAGTTGTCACAAATTTATATTTAGGTTCTCCGCCCTCTCCTATCCTGAGGCTGCAGTTTATACACATCCAGAAAATAGAGCATTTTAATGGAAAACTGATTCAGATTATTGTCGTCAAACATGCTGGTAAAATTGCTGAAATAGTTGTATTCCAACTGTGTAGAAGAGTTTAATACCATGTTTTTCCAAACCAGATTCAGCTCGGAACCCGGCGCAAAACGCCAACGGAAGATGAGGTCAACATTGAAGGCATTGTAGTTCTGATCATGAACCCCGGCATAGGACGTAGCAGCCAAATTCCCATCGGGCTGCAGTTCGTAAAAATGATTGTACTTTACCAAAGCCCAATAATGTCGGGCACTGAAACTTAGGGAAATGACTTCATTGAACAGATAATTGAAAGTAATCCGATTTTCCAATGTCTGATAATATCTGGAGCCAAAGATGATATTGAGGTCACCATCGGTATCTGTAAACCTTCTTACATAACCTATATTATTTCTGCGCAGTGCAGTATTCTGGAGTAAAACCATGTTGAAACGGTCACTGAATCTGAACCTGGGACTCAGTTCACCTTCTACGATATCTGCATTCTTCCATTCGGCAGTTTTATTATGAAAACGGCGGTAGGACAATTCACCGTCCAATGCAAAAGGCTTGCGGTAATCGCTGGAAAAGAAACTGCCAATTCTGCCCCAAACAGGCTTCAACCATGGCTGAGCATCCACCCGGGCTTCATAAAAATCATTATAACCAAAGGGCTGATAGGCAAAATCCAAACCTGCTGTCATGAATTTTTTGGTCGTACCGAAAATATTCCCATAGACTTCCACACGCATAAACTCCGAGGGATTGTACAAATAATCCATATAGGTACCCAAGGTCATGCGCAGATTATTGTAAATCCAGAAGGGTTCAAAAATATTATAAGTGGCAGAAACTGTCGTGGTCATGAAATTTGTCCTGCCAACAAAACCCAAGTCATTAATATTAAAATTTTTGCTCATAATGCTGTGACCTGCACTATACCTGAGTTTTCCGCCGATTTTTGCAAAATTGAGTGCCGATTTATAACCTGCCTGAGATTTTGTACTGAACAGTTGAGGATCCAAAAAACGATGACTGTAAGCGGCGTTTCCGGAAACTGCATATTGATTTTTCTTATCCGTGAGGCGGAATTCCGTTCCGGTCACATTGGCATCAGTAAAATCGCCGGCACGCATGGTATTGGTATTGACCAAACTTACGTAGGAATTATTTCGCAACTGCTGATCCAACACAAAAACATTATAGTTGATGAGCGGCTCCGTTATTATTTTACGAATTTCTTCAGAATCCAGATTTTGAATTTTTGCAAAAGCCGGAGCTGTAACTGCATTAAAAACACCTATTCCAAGCCCTTTTTTTGTACGTCCCGATACTTTCAGCGCATTCACCAACTGTGTCCTGTCCGGATTTTTAAGTACTGTTTCGAGAGAATCGTTCAGCTGCCCGTACACTGTTCCATAGCGGGATGGCGTAGACCCTACCCTTCTGGAGTAAAAGAGTCCGGCGCGATTAAAAATTGCCGTGCCCTCCGTAAAAAATGGGCGGCGCTCCGCATAATAGATTTCAAAAGGACTGATATTGAATTCCAAATTATCGAATTGCACATCGCCAAAGTCGGGAATCAGGGCCACGTCCAGCGTAAAACTTTCGTTTATCCCGTACTTGAGGTCTGTTCCGGCTGTGCCGGAAGGACGAACTGCAGGCGTAGCGGGGTTTCCATCATCCTCTACACGCAGATAAGACGCTGCATATGGCGTAAAGGAAAGTCTCAAAGGCGGTTTTATGCGTTCAATACCTGTAAGAATGCCATATTGCTGTACTTCTCCATTCACTTCCGGATCGATGGCACTCCAATAGGAACTTTCGCGCAAGCGGCGGATTGACCTTCTGAAATTGACACCCCAGGTCTGTACCTCATTTTTGGGAAATCGGAGTTGAGAATAAGGGATTTCCATCTCTACAATCCAGCCATCTTCCACTACTTTCACAGCGCTTTTCCAGGCTGCATCCCACACATTGTCACCATCGGCAGCATCGCCCTGAACTCCGGCAGCTGTTACAGTGAAACTGAAATTATTCTGTTGGGTGAACATCCCATCTATGTAAACAGTAAAATGATCTGCATTAACAGATTGAATATCATCGCGAACACTCAGTTGGCGCAGAATGGAATCGGGGGATGTATCCAACATTTTTGCCCCAATGTAAATAGCATCGGTGGTATAAACTATCTTAACCTCAGTCGGCAAATGTGGCGGAGTATTCGGCCTCGGCGAGTTCTCGGTAAAGCCCTCGGCAACAGGAGCCTGCTGCCAAAAATCTTCATTGAGATGGCCGTCTATCTTAGGCCCTTTTTCCACATAAACAGCTTTAATCTCCTTCTTGGAAGCGCTATTTTGAGCGGAAAGCAGGTTGGCAAATGATAAAATAAAAAGGTACAGGTAAAGCTTCACTCCTATAGGCATGGCGAATGGTTTTTGGACTTTTGCTTTGTATCAGCAATAAATGCATAAACAACAGGCCAAAAATAGCGTTCAAAGCTTAAGCCGCAAAATTATTTCGATGAAAGCCTTTATATTACAGTTTAAAACTACTGGTCATGTTGTCATCAGGAAATAATCAATTGCTGCTATTTGAGGTGAAGTGTATCAGATACTGTAATTGATTTTGAGGTTAAAAAGATGTATTTTGTATATCTTTCAACTTTTCAAGCAGTAAAAAACTTTTTTGTTACTTTTCCTCCCGCCTATAAGGTCTAATAATCAATCTCAAAGCCTTATCATAAGTAAAATAGCTATAAGCCCAGGTAAAAATTGCAGCAATTTTATTGCGGAAACCCACCAGTGACATCAGGTGTACAAACATCCAGATAAACCAGGCAATTGTACCGCCGGTTTTATAATTCGGGAGATCCACTACTGCTCTGTTGCGGCCCACAACCGCCATGGAACCTTTATTTTTATAAACAAATCCCTTGGTCGGGAGTTTTCGGGCAATCAATTTCAGATTTTTAACAAAATGAGCAGCCATATCAATTGCAACGGGAGCTACCTGCGGATGTCCGTTGGGATAGGCAGTGCAGGGCAAATAGGCGATATCGCCCATGGCATAAATGTCATCATAACCCAGTATTTTCAAATTTTCATCCACCTGTATTCTGCCGTTGGGAAGAATCGTAGCCTTTTCCAAACCCATGGGCGGATATGCTTTTACACCTGCAGCCCAGATGACTGTATCTGTAGGAAATTTTTCAGTATTATTCAGTGTCAGGTCATCGCCGTCATAATCAGTCACTGCCGTTTTCAGGTAAACATTTACACCCATTTTCCGCAGATATTCCAGCGCTTTTTGAGAAAGCGTCGGGTGCAGCATATCCAAAATCCGCTCCCCGCGCTGAAAAAGACTTATCTGCATACGCTCGATATTCAGTTCAGGATAATCTTTTGGCAGAATATGGTTTTTCATTTCGGCCAAGGCACCGGCCAACTCTACTCCGGTAGGGCCACCGCCCACAATAGCGATATTGAGAAGCTCCGCACGTTTTTCTTCAGATTCCTCCATCACAGCCAATTCCATATTCTGAAGAATATAACTCCTCAAATTCAGGGCTTCGGGAATGGATTTCAAGGACATAAACATCCCTTTTTTTGCTTCAAACTGGAAGAAATTTGTACTGGTGCCTGTGGCAATCACCAGCATATCATATTCCAAAAGTTCTTCTGCTACAGATGTTTGCAGTCTGACTGTTTTAGTTTCTGTATTCACCTTAGTGACATCTCCCCAATAAAAACGAAAGTTTTTATAGCGTTGCAAAAGCCGTCTGATAGGATAGGAAATTGTTCCCGTTTCCAAACCTGCGGTCGCTACCTGATACAGCAAAGGCTGAAAGCAGTGGTAGTTGTTTCTGTCGATCAGTACTATTTCAAATTCGCTCTTACTGAGCGATTTTGCCAAGTGTATGCCTGCAAAGCCTGCACCTATGATGATAATGCGCTTTTTGTTGGGATCTTTATGAGTATGAACTGACATTGTTATTCTGATTTGGAGATTAAATTAGTGCCAAAGTGTTGGAATGACATACCGCAAAGTAATTCCACCCCTTGCCAGACTCGTTCGGGGTTTGCCCAAAATCGGCATCCAGTCGATGGAAATGTCCATCGGGATATGTGTAAAGGTATAGGAAGCGCCTATTGCGGCTGCAATGCCGCCACCAAAGACAAGATCCTGTCCCTGTGGAGTATATACACCCAAAAATGGTCCAAGTCCGGCAAAGCCGGAGAAACCGGTATCAAAGCCTAAATCAAGATGATAATAGCACAGACCCTGTACGACATAACCATTGGTTTGTACAATCGGTTTTTTTCCCAGAACCCGCTCATCCAGCTGAAATCCGGCCATGACCTCCCATGCCAGTTGCGGATCGGGATCATAGAGAAAAAACTGCTTATAGGTGATCATAAAATCCGTTCCGAAACGGCCGCCTATGGCATTGTCGAAATATTGTGCCCTTACAGAGCCGGACAATATGAGCATAGCGTACAAAAGGTATAAAAGGCTTTTTAAATTTTTCATAAGCAATAGTTGGTAGTTATAGCGTCTGACAATATTCAGATATTTTAACGAATAAGCCGATATTTTAATACAAGTTTATAAAAAAACTGTCAAAGTCATAATATGAATCCCAAAAAAAGCCCAGAGCAGTTAACCCTGAGCTTATATTGATTTTGTTCAAATGAACTATTTTTTAAATTATTAAGCATTAAGCGCCAATCTTCAAATCTTCAAATCGTTGATCTATTTCTGATAATAGCCCTTTTCATTATAATCTCTGACAAAGGCATCCATGCTGCATTGCTTACTGCAATTTCCCTGAAGCTCCACTCCGCAGTTTTCACATTGAACAAAATGCTCATTACAGTGCGGATTGGCACAGTTTACCATACGATTGGTTTCAAAGCCGCAATTGGCGCAGGCTGTGATCACAGTAGGGTTCACGCTATTTACAGGAACATGCACCCGATTGTCAAAAACATAGCATTCTCCTTCAAAATCCTCTCCACCGGCCTCTTTTCCGTAGTTGATAATGCCGCCATGCAATTGATAAACCTCCTTAAAGCCCTGTTTCAGAAGAAAAGCAGATGCCTTTTCACATTTGATACCACCGGTACAGTAAGTGAGTACTTTCTTATTTTTTAAATGCTCCAACTCCTTTAGTTTCTCAGGAAATTCCCGGAAGTTGTCAATATCCAAGGTTAGGGCATTTTTGAAATGGCCCAACTGATGTTCATAATTGGAACGGACATCGAGTATTACGGCATCCTCCTCGTCTTTCATTTTTTTGAACTGTTCAGGTTCCAAATGTACGCCTGTTTTCTCTAATGGATTGACGCTGTCCATGAGTCCGGAATGTACAATCTCCGGTTTATACCGGCAGTGCATTTTAGCAAATGAAGGCTCAGAAACCTCATCAATTTTCCAATGAATCGGTGACAGGCGCGGATCGCTTTCCACATAGTCCATATAGGCTCTGCATTGTTCGGCAGTACCGGAAACAGTGCCGTTCAGACCCTCATTCGCAATTATAATACGCCCCACCAATCCCAAGTCCTGACAGAATTTCAGATGCTTGGTTGCCATTTCTTCCGCGTCGTCGAGACATGCGTACTTGTAGTATAATAATGTTTGATACATAACCAGTTATAATAATTACAATCAATAAAAACGGCATTTTTGGCTTTGGTGTTGCAAAGATAGTGAAATTCAGTAGAATTACAATTTGAAATTTTGAAAATGTTTTCGATCTGAATATCCAAAACCGCTCATTACTCTATTTAAAAAAGGAACCCAAACACTTCATCATTTCTTTTAATCAATTGAAATTAATGAAAAAATCAAAAATTAAATCATCGAAGTCATCTTCTCCATTTGTCGGAAGCACATTCTCGCGGCAGCGTTTTATGCATTGATTTATTTTCCAAAAATCAATAGATTTTAATAAAATAATGAAAGAACCATTATCTTTAAAATATTCAAATTCCGTTAGCTCCCTTTTTTTTAT
>CAINVS010000301.1 GCA_903854205.1 uncultured Bacteroidota bacterium
CTTTTGTACTAAATTTGAACGCTCGTGCTTTCTTTCCACACCGAACGCAAAGCCAAAAAACGTTAGCGGTCATTAAAAAAAGCAAACAGCACAAGATAAATATGAGTTGGACAAACAATAAGATTTTATTAGAACATTCAAAATATACATCCTGTCAAGAAATATTTCAAGCTGTTTGTGACGAGCTTGGTAAGCACTACGAAACTAAAGGGTTCAAATATGCTCGCACCAGACCAAAATTGACAATTGAAAAAGGGAATATCAAGCTTGTAATTGCATTTTGGTCAAGTAGAAGTAATATTCCTGGTGACTGGGTAAATCTTGAAATATTACCGAGTTTCTATTCCAAACAGTTGGCTAAAACCAGTGATAGCAAAGGATTTCTTTTCGGTCATACTGGTCTTTTCTATCATAAGTATACAAACAATCCCAAACAAATATTGGTCAAACAAATATTTGGTGGACAATTGGAACGAATTGATAAATACAGTAATGAGTCAAAAATCATTGAAAGTAACAGCTGTAATGTTTATGGAGTTGACAAAGAAAAATTCGATTCAATTGTGCAGTTTCTTGATGACAAAATTGTGCCATGGACTTCAAAACTTGCGATTGAAGAAGGGATCGTTGAACTAATAACAAACGCCAGTCCGACTAGAATTTCTTCTTTAAACGGAAAAGGCTCAAATTCTGACTTTATAAAATACGTTCAACTCAATTTTCCAAATATCAAAATTGAAAGTGAACTCAATAAAAAATAAAAACGATGCGATAATAGCAGCTACCCAAAAGGCGGGGTTTAGCTTCTCTGATTTTCAATTCGTGTTCCAAAGTCATCCCGAAAGCTAGCTACCGGAATTGTGGTAGCCGAAAGTATTTTGCTCAGCATCAATCCCGAAAGCATTCATGATGTTGAAAATCGCCACCTTCGCCAAGCCCCAATCCTTTAGCGGCATGCAGACCACCCAAGTACTTTAAACAACAAAACGACTTGACCAACGGACTAAGAATAATTAATCTGACGAATATGATGACAAGAAACATAACAATAGCAAACCGACTACGAGAAGTATTATTAAATGGACATTGGATTGCCAACACAAATTACAAAGAACAGATACAAAGTGTAAACTGGCAACAGGCAACACAAAAGGTTGACAGCTTAAAAACTATTGCTGCACTGACTTATCATATAAACTATTACTTGGCAGGACTTTTAAACGCTTTTGAAAACGGAAGACTTGAAATTAGCGACAAGTATAGTTTTGATCTTCCTACAATTAATTCTGAAATAGAATGGAGCAAATTAGTTTCTGAGTTTTTAACTAACTCCGAAAAGTTTGCTGACAAAATTGAAAAAATGGACGAAAAGATATTTGATCTGCCCTTCATTGATGAAAAATACGGGACATTTCTGCGGAACATTGAAGGAGTTATAGTGCACAGTTATTATCATTTAGGACAAATTTCCTTGATAAAAAAGATGATAACATAAAATATTAAAGAACTAAATGACAAAATTCAATTGGCAACAAAACTGCCAGCCGCTTACAGGGTATTGCCCAAAAGCGGGGTTCAACGGCTTCGATTAGGCATTTGTGAAAGGTTCAACTTTCGTTCTTCGATTAAACTTTTGCGCAAAAAATCTCCCCGCCATAGGCAATACCCAAAGCCTAAGCTTCATCCATTAGCGAGCAGCTTCAAACCAGGAACACTTTGATACAATGACAAAAATATTTAGAGATATGACAATCTGTAAACTCAAAAATTCAATACTTTGCTTACTATTGTTATCCTTGCTTTTTACATCCTGTTTCGGACAGATTTCAACAATCCAGACGCAAGGGCAAGAAATTTTGCCAAAATTGGCCGGCTTTATTTAAATAATGGGAACTGGAACTGCAAGCAAATCGTATCGAAAGAATGGGTTGAAGCATCTACAATAGCTGAAAAATCTGGTGGAAGTGTTAGCTATTGTCAATATCAGTGGTGGCCGCTCAAGTCCGGTGAAGATTTTATGACCGAAGGCATATTGGGACAATTTATTTATGTTAATCCTACGAAAGATTTGATTATTGTGCGACTTGGAAAGAAGGTAATGCAGACTGGTGGACAATTTTTACCTCATGGGCAAAAGCATATTAAATAGCTGTACAAAATCTAAATAATAAAGTAATACAATAGAAAAGCAAAAAGAAATAAAATATTTGAAACTAAAAAGGTCAGAACATATTGGGAATAAAGGGAAGAAAAATGGTATTTTTCTATTTTGGATGTAGTTGCTGTTTTAACAGATTATTGACCCCAATGCATATTGGAGAAAACTCAAACAACGGCTCAAAGCAGAAGGAAATGAAACCGTGACAAATTGTCACGCTTTGAA
>CAINVS010000302.1 GCA_903854205.1 uncultured Bacteroidota bacterium
GGTAAAATAAACTACTCCGACCGCTTTTTTGAAGCGTCGCAAGTCAGATGAAATTGAGCAAAAAAAAGAAGCAAAAAAAAGGAGCTGTACAATTGCACAGCTCCTTTTTAATAAAATTTTAGAGGAAAATTAGTCCTGAATCATCAGTTTGTGGCTGATACGGGTTTTTCCGCTTTCGATATTTACGAAGTAAACACCGGCTGAAAGATCACGTATGTTGATGTGCTCAAGGTTTTTACCTGAAATCAGGTTCAACTGTTGGCTAGGCATTACATTCTGTCCCAACATATTGCTGATAGATATTTGAGCCTCGCCACTAAATGGAACTTCAATTTCGAGAATCACTTCACTGTTTCTTCCTGCAGGGTTAGGATAAATAGATGAGTTTTGTATATTAGCATTTAATTCTTCAGTAGAGAGTGCCCAATTTGCTGTATTGAATATTGCAGGAGCACTCACGTTGTTAGAATTTCTACAAACATCATAACGTGTGATAGCTTCAACAGACCAACGGAATTCCTGATTGGCTGCTAATGTAACCCAAGCTTCTGTACCGTAAACTACCTTTTCAGTAACTGTTGAAACAACAATAGAACCGTTGCTGATAGTTCTTTCTACTTTGAGCAAATAGACACCATGGTTGTTATTGTCAGTCCAGGTAAAATGAACAGGCTCGCTTGTATAAGGAGCTAAAGCACCTTGGGAAGGCCAAGTCAAAGTTGGAGCACCGGTAGCCAAAAGTGGAGACGGAGCAGCAACAGCTTGGTTGTAACGACGAATAACATCCAATTTAATAGCCTCTTTCTGGTTAGAAGTAAACATTTTACCGGAAGGGGTTGCCGCACTGGTACAGAAGAAATAACTCATAAAATTAAGTGGATTTGCAGAGTTGTCTACAACTACAAGTACACTGTCAGAGTCGTACCAGTCGCTTGGCATATTACAGCCACCACCGCCTGAAGCATAATCTGGAGGAGTGTCACAGAATCCATCAGCTGCATATTGGCAGTTTTCACTTGATGTGCCGCGAGCAACTTTTTCAACAGGACGACCATTTGTTCCCATCATAGGAGCTTTGCCGGAAGAAGCTGATTCAGTTGCATAGTCGGTGCCCTCCCAGCCATTAAAAGTATGCGCAAGGGTGAATAGGTGACCGACCTCATGTGAAAGCCCCCAACTGTAAATGTCGTTCCAAGTAAAAATCCAATCCCAATTTGGCGCATAATAAGCACCATATTGAGTGCCTGCCTGTGCAGGACCGGCAACATAGATGTTAATCGCATTGTTTACACGATGAATTGAGCGTATGTAATCAGAGCTGTTAGGCTCATTCACATACATCTGATTGCTGTTGAAACGGTTAATGTTTACCAAATAGAACTGAATGTTCTGATCGGCATAATTTTCATTAAAATAGCACATTTCACGAAGTACCCAAGCATCAGATTGTTGGCCTGTACCATCAGCTTTAGCACACATATGAAATACTACGGGTACCCATAATGTACTGTCATTTGTTGTGCGTGTAGCAAGTGCTAAATCAAATGCAGCCAATAAATCGGATTTGTTTCGTCGGTTTTCGAACATACGCTCTTTGATCAGTTCTTGATCTGCAAGAGTTGTACCGCAACCGGGGTGGTTAAGATGCTGCGCAGTAGCAAGTTGTGGCGTTATCCACATCGTTGCCAGCGCTAAAAATAGTGTAATGCGATTGACCATAACTCAGAGTAGGATTGTATTTAAAAATAACAAACGTGATAAAAGTTAGAAATGGAATAAACAAAACTAGAATTGTAAATTAACATCAGATTCATTTTTGATAAAACTATAATCATTTGAAAATTATAAGCTTTAAGTTCTGGAATCTAATTTTAATGGAAATTTTTAATGGTTTTGAACCACTAAATTACTAAGAAAAATCGAAATTATCAATCTTAAGATTGTTTTTTTTTAGACTTTTTAGAAATGCTGAACTTAGTTAATTTTGAGTTTTCACAAGAATAACAATATAAAGTTTTTAAAGTTTTTAAAGTTTTTA
>CAINVS010000303.1 GCA_903854205.1 uncultured Bacteroidota bacterium
TCTAGTAGTTTCCAGTCCGCAATATCCTCAAAACATTCCATGACGAGGGGTTTTCCATCACATTCATTTCCTGTTGCTTGCTGCTTCTGTGTACTCATTTGATTTCTTGCTGTTTCCTGCCGTTTAGGACGCCCAGCCTCAAATTCATCCTTGGATAAAAGACCAGCTTTCAAATTGAGCGTAGTCTCAAAATTAGCTGCGACGCCTGTTCCAACAAAACTATCTAGCGCACAGACTCGTTTGTAAACAGCATCTACGGATTTTTTAAAAGTCGCCGCTCGTTCGGTTACTGCTGAGAACGTTGGAACATCATCAAAGGTTTCTTCGCGGCGACAGGATGAACCCATAGTAACAAAGATAACAACAAAGATAAGAATAGATAACAAATAAAATAATGAGATAAATACTTTTTTCCCAGCATCACCTGCTAAAAGATTAGTTTTCCACCATGGTGTGCTCGCCATCCCTGACATAGAAGAAGAATATTTTAACGCCGTCTGTAACAGAGGTATGGAGTCTTTAAGGATAGCTCAAAAACGGCAATGTAATCGATGCGTTCCGCCATATGATCCACTTACACGAAAAGATTTACCACTGTTCTCTTGTCCTCCAACTAAGACACCTGATAGACCTAATGTTATAGAAAGTCAGCGAATAATTCGAGAACGGTGTGAACAGATAATTGTAAATGGTACTACCCGGACAATTCAAGGAGGAGGTCCAACAACATATACTCCAGTTGAATCTAAAAAATCATCCACAACAACATCTGCGCTGAAAGATGCGATTACAGCAGTAGAACCTCGTTTCTATGAGTTTATTAAGCCGCGACCTTTACCCCCAGACTTCTTACAAGTTCCACGACAGGTTAGTAATGCGGGTGAACCATTGGCTAAAAACACTGCTTGTGCTCTGGGTGAAATAAAAAGAGTTGGATAAATAGAATGAACACCGATAGAAGTCAATCTGTTCGCATCCACAAGAAGAAAGCCGCAATTCTTTCTGGATACTACCAGGCAAATCTAGCGTCAACACCTGCAAATGCCGCCACGAGACCTGAACAAACAAGCCAAGTTAGCGGCGAAGACACTGTTCTGCGGAGAACTGGCTGCTTCGTGTGCAATACAGCGAATAGCACTAATCCTTACCCTCTAAATGAGCGCAATCCTGGTGCAAAGTAATTTAGATAATTATATTTAAAAACGTAAAATTATTAAATACTAATGTCAGTTGTTGTAGACACAGCAAATTATATTGGTAACGGATGGACAATAGGAAATCATTTCTTTCAGATAGCAAACGGGTATGCTTTTGCTAAGAAGACAGGAAGAAAATTGATTTTACCTCGGCATAATCTTCATCCGGAATATGAGCATTATTCAAAACAATACGTATACAATGATTGGTATGCTAGTTGGTCGGAGTATGTAGGAGATATTCCTACAGGTCAATTGGCTATTTATAAAGAGCCTATATTTTCATTTAGAGAAATTCCAAATGCGCAGTATCATACTATAATGCTAGATGGATATTTTCAGTCATCTAAGTATTTTGCTTCTTGCAAAGATGAGATTAAAAGTTTATTTACACCAACGGAAGAAATTAAACAGATGTGCCAGTTGAAATGGGGTCATTTAATGATGGGTGAAAATATGGAAATGGTATTGGTCCATGCTAGACAAACAGATTATCTTAAGCCTCAAAATGTAGCAATCCATAATCCACTTCCACCTTCTTATTATCACAATGCTTTTGCCGAGATTAAGAAACATATAGTAAACCCTTTTTTTATATTAGTTGCGGATGATCCTTTGTACTGGGATTCTGTAACTATTCCCGGCCCACATACACGTATAAATGAAGCAAATTCCGCAATTACACTTTATTTCATGACTCATTTCAAGAATTATATAATTGCGAACAGTTCATTTGCTTGGTGGGGAGCATTTTTATCTAAATATCAAAATTCTTTGGTACTAGCACCTGAAAAATGGTTTGGCCCTGCTGGGGCGCAGGATTATCAAGATATTTATGAAGAAGAATGGATTAAAATTAAACAATAGTATAATTACGGGTCTAAAGCCAATATGAAATACAATAATAAATGGAGTATATTGATACTATTTATTACTGTAATTTGGAACAACGTCCTGATAGAAAAATTGAGTTTTTAGGAGAAATGGAAAAAATAGGAATTCCTGCAGAAAAAATCCATAGGATTGACGCTTTTTATACTCCAGGTTTTGGTATTCTCGGATGCGGTAAAAGTCATAATTTAGCATTAAGACATTTTCTTGATTCTGGTAAGGAAATTTGTGCTATTTTTGAAGACGATTTTATGTTTACTGAATCAAAAGAGACTGTTACTTCTATTTTAACACAATTTTTTGAGAAAAAAGTATATTTTGATTGTTTAATGCTAGCA
>CAINVS010000304.1 GCA_903854205.1 uncultured Bacteroidota bacterium
AATAAATATTTCGATTTCATCAAAAAAATCAGTACCTGATAAATCTTTTCTCGGGATGTTTTCTATTTAAACAAAAAATGTAACTTTGCCATAGGAACGGCTTAAAAACAACTTTTAACTGAATATTTTACCGATATTTTTTTTACAAATTCTCGATATACCATCACTATCGCTGTTTTGCGCTTCTTTTATCGCCTAAAATCTTTGCTCCTTTAGTTCAAGTTATTTCTAATCCAATCCTTACTTTTTAGCAATTCAGCGTTTTTGTTGTTGCCATTACAAATACCAATTACTTTTCCTTGTTTAATTTTTAAAATTCTATAAGAACATGAACTTCGATATTATCATTATCGGTACAGGTCCGGGCGGCTATGTAGCTGCCATCCGTGCTGCACAATTGGGTTATAGCGTTGCTGTGGTTGAACGCGAATCATTGGGCGGAATCTGCCTCAACTGGGGTTGTATTCCGACAAAAGCTTTGTTGAAAAGCGCACAGGTATTTGAATATATCAATCATGCAGCTGATTATGGAATCACAGTTGCTGAACCGAAAGCAGATTTTGGCGGCATCGTAAAACGCAGCCGTGGCGTAGCCGATAAAATGAGCAAAGGGGTTCAGTTCCTGCTCCGCAAAAATAAAATTACGGTAATCATGGGCGCTGCCAAACTGACTTCCGGCAAAAAAGTTGCTGTTACAGAAAACGGCGCTACTAAAGAATATACTGCAAAACACATAATTATCGCTACCGGCGCCCGCGCCCGCGAATTGCCAAATCTGAAAATTGACGGCAAAAACATCATGGGTTATCGCGACGCAATGGTACTTCCGGCTATGCCAAAATCAATGGTCGTAGTTGGTTCAGGTGCTATTGGAATGGAGTTTGCCTATTTCTACCACACAATGGGCACTAAGGTGACAATTGTGGAATACATGGATAATATCCTGCCACGTGAAGATCAGGACTGTTCTAAAGAGATGAAAAAAATCTACGAAAAGGCCGGCATGAAAATCATGACCGCTTCTGCTGTAACCAAGGTAACTTCTGGTAAAACAGGCCAAAAAGTAGAAGTAACCGACAATAAATCGGGTGCCAAAACCGAATTGGAATGCGATATCGTACTTTCAGCGGCAGGCATCGCACCAAATACAGAGAATATCGGTTTGGATGTTTTGGGTATCAAAACTACCAAAAGCGGACATATCGAAGTAGGTGCTTTCTACGAAACCAATGTTCCCGGTTTCTACGCAATCGGTGACGTACTCACTACCCAAGCGCTGGCTCACGTTGCAAGTGCAGAGGGTATTACCTGTGTAGAGGCGATTGCTCATAAAGAGGGTAAATTTCATCACAAACCAGAAAAAATCGATTATAACAATATACCAGGCTGTACTTACTGCTGGCCCGAAATTGCCTCTGTGGGCATGACCGAACAGGAATGTAAGGATAAAGGCCTTGAAGTCCGAATCGGTAAGTTTCCGTTCACTGCTTCCGGAAAAGCATCTGCTTCAGGCAGTAATGCAGGTTTTGTGAAACTCATTTTCGACAAAAAATACGGTGAACTCTTAGGCGGCCACATGGTGGGTGCCAATGTTACCGAAATGATTGCTGAAATTGTTGCGATACGCAAACTGGAAACTACAGGTATGGAACTGGTGAAAACAATCCACCCGCACCCGACTATGTCAGAGGCAATAATGGAGGCTGCTGCAGCGGCTTATGATGAAGTGATACATCTTTAGATGAAAGTTAAAAGTTAAAAGATAAAAGAGGAAGCTTTCTTTGATCTTTAATCTTTAATCTTTTATCTGAAAAGGGAATGGCTGAGGCTGTTCCCTTTTTTTGTATATTAAAAAACAAACCCACAAAAACTATTTATTCTTAATTGAGCATAACCAAACATAAAGGTTCTCTACCTTTTCCCTTGCCCAAGGTGTTTTTCTCAAAAATGCAAGTGAAGATTTTATACTCGGGTCATTTTTAAAACAGTTGATACTGATTTGAGAGGCCATATATGGCCAACCATGATTATCCACAAGGTATGTAAGTATTTGTTCCAAAGTCACTCCATGAAGAGGATTGTTTTTCTGCGTTTCCATTTTTTAAAGATTAATTTGCACTAAAGATAGGCAAATTGAATAAAATATTTTGATTCTACAATTATTTTGAAGAAGTAAATTGGGCAATCCTATACAAAAAATTGCTGTTTATGAATTTACATAAAAATTGCCCCCAAATAGTGATTAGCTTTTTGGAGGCGCAGTAATATTTGGTACCTTCTATTCTTTTGAATATAACTGTAGTAAATATAAATTAAAAAATATAGATTGGTAACCTTACCATAATAGATTATAACTTAGATTTGCCGGGCTGTATTCGGGGGCATCTTTCCACATGTGATTACGTCGTCGGAAGTTGGCC
>CAINVS010000305.1 GCA_903854205.1 uncultured Bacteroidota bacterium
CAGCAATAAAAATATTAAAAAGAATATTGTAATTAAGATAAAAAATTAATCATCTAACATTTATAATAATGAGAAAATTATACTTATTTCTATTGTTTCTGACTGCGACAACAGGCCTTTCAGCACAGCAGCTTTATTACAAACAGATTCCTGTTTATTCCGGATCAGATACCCTTATTTTTGGTGGAGCAGGGGGATTAAATACACCGCAATTCTCAGAAATTGACCTGAATAATGACGGCATTAAAGACCTATTGGTTTTTGACCGTTCTGCACAGATTGCCCTCACATTTTTAAACAGTGGGACAGCAGGTCAGGTCAGTTATACCTTTGCACCGGATTATATGAGGGCCTTTCCGCAGAAAGTAAGAAATTTTATGCTTGCGCGCGACTATAACTGTGACGGCATTGAAGATCTCTTTTATTTCAATCAGCCTATTTTTACTTCCGGAGGAATTGCTGTAATGAAAGGAAGTTATGATGCAGATAATAAAATTAAGTTTACGCCCGTTTCCGAAATACTAAAATATAATTCACAATTTGGTCTCGGAGATATTTTTATTTTTAATCCCGATGTTCCCGGCCTTGAAGATATGGACGGCGATGGAGATTTGGATGTTGCTGCTTTTACCCTGGATTTTACTTTTAACAGAAGTGTCTATTTTTATAAAAATCTTTCAGATGAGAATGGTTTTGGCTGTGATTCTCTGCAATTTAATTTAGAACACGAATGTTTTGGATTGGCATCAGAAACGACATTAAATAATAATACTTTTTTCCTGAGTCCGGGTGTGGACAGTTGTGCAGATAACCCCTATTGGAATCAGCGCCCCGCAGGCGGGCCACGCCATTCAGGCTCTTCCGTAACACTAATTGACTGGAACATAGACGGTGCTATGGATATGATAATCGGAGATGTAAGTATAAATTCACTTAATTTATTAACCTCTGAGATTGTCAGTGATACCCTGCTTTTTATTGATCAGGATGCAACATTTCCTTCTTACAACAGCCCTGTGGATATTTTTTCATTTCCTTCCTCTTATTTTGTAGATGTCAATAATGATGGGCAAAAAGATATGATAGCTGCAGTAACAGAGTTGTCCTTGAGTGGCGCTGTTACAGACTCTGTAGCCTGGCTCTATGAAAACGTGGGCGATGATACTATTTGGCTGGATTTCAGACAAAAAGATTTCATGGTAGGTGAAATGATTGATTTAGGTCGCGGTTCAAATGCCGCTGTCGTGGATGTGAATGGAGATGGATTATTGGATATTATTTCAGGAAATTTTGGATATACTGACGCTCAACAGACATATACAACTTCTTTGGCTTATTTCGAAAATACAGGATCATCATCTGAGCCTGCTTTTACTTTGATAAACAGAGATTTTGGCGGACTTTCTTCCTTGAATGAACGTGCACTTTATCCTAATTTTGGAGATATTGACAACGACGGTGATCAGGATATGATAGTAGGATGTTTGAACGGTTCCCTAAAATTGTATATCAATACGGCAGGTGCCGGCAATTTAATGGCCTGGACCGCACCACTTTTAAATTATAAAGGTATCAATGAAGGTAATTTCAGCGCACCTCAATTTGTTGATATTGATAGAGATGGAGATTTAGATTTAATGGTCGGTACTTATCTTGGCCAATTAAACTTTTTTGAAAATATCGGAAATTCCACAGTTGCAGGATTCTTGCCAACGCCGACCAGCAATACCTTCGGCTTTGATCTGAATTCAATAGGAAGCGGTTATGCAACACCGCATTTTTATGATAACAATGGTGCTTTTGAACTCTTTTTGGGCCATGAATTAGGCGGTATAATTCATCTTGGGAATATTGATGGAAATATTACAGGTATTTATGACACTTTAAGTCTTGAATATGGAGATATTTATACCGGAAGGATGAGTACTGTTGCGATAGCCGATTTTGATCGCGATGATACACTTGATTTTGTTGTCGGAAATATCCGTGGCGGTTTGAGTTTTTATTCCAGCGAAACAATTGATTCAAC
>CAINVS010000306.1 GCA_903854205.1 uncultured Bacteroidota bacterium
CGGTTTTTCGGGAGTGCCCCCGTCGGGGCCTGCGATACCCGAGCTTGCAATGACGTAATCGGCATTTAGGAGTTTTTTGGCTCCAATAGCCATTTTCTGTACTGTTTCCTGACTTACAGCACCATATTTATTCATAGTTTCAGAGCTTACACCCAACACATGTTCTTTAACCTCATTGCTGTATGCAATGACTGAACCCATATAAAAGCTGCTGCATCCGGATACAGATGTAATTTTATGGGAGATATTACCACCTGTACAGCTTTCGGCTGTAGCCAATTTTGCATTTTTTGCACTTAGTAGCCTTGCCAATACATCTTCCAATCGATCTTCATCTTTTCCAAATATTAGATCTCCCAAAATAAATTTCATTTTTTGGGCTTCCTGCTCTAGCTGAGCCATGAGGACATTTTTTTCAGGTCCTCTCCCACTTAATCTAAGACGCACATAACCGTTACTGGTATTTGGCAGATAGGCCAGCTTTATGTTTGAGGGCATTTCCGATTCAAAAGTATCCAGCATATCAGACAGATCTGTCTCCCCTTTTCCGTAACAAACAACTGTTTTATGTTCAATAGCCGGTATACTGCCCCTTTCTTTAAGTCGCGGCAGCACCTCTTCAGACATTAAGTAAATCATTTCCTTTGGCACTCCTGGCATTGAAACAACAATAGAAGCATCCTTTTCAAACCACATTCCTGATGCTGTACCTACTTTATTAATGAGCACATCGCATCTATTAGGCATCATCGATTGTATTTTGTAGCGTTCATCTGGGGTTCTTCCAAATATTTTGAACACATTGACAATGTTTTCAAAAGTAGGGTGATGATATTCCAATTCCATTCCAAACAGATCTGCCAAAGTTTTTTTGGTTATATCATCTTTGGTAGGCCCCAATCCACCAGTCAACAGCACCAGCTCAGCCATTTTAATTGATTCAGAAACGGCCTCCATAATTGCATTCCGCTCATCAGAAACCGTTAACATGTGCAGCACATCTACTCCGCAGGCATTTAACTCAGTCGCCATCCATGCAGCATTAGTATTGAGGATCTGACCTATTAGAATTTCATCGCCGATACTTATAATATATGCTTTCATACTCATAATTTTTAAGAGATAAACAAAATAAATACTATCCTGTTTTGCATAAGTACGAAGTTAGGAAAGAATACTGAAAACTGATAAGAGTCACTTAATTTTGTGTTAAAAACAGCTCCTTTTCCAAAAATCAACTACAGTCATTAATTTAGATTATTACCTATTTTTTAGAATAATTCTATTATTTATTTTGAAATTTCGATATATAACATAATTATATTCTGATATTTTTAATATTTTAACACTTTGCACATATTCATTTTAGCTTTAAAAAAGAAAAAGAACTGACGAATGTTTGGTTTTTAAGGAAATTGATGCTTATCTTTGCCCTAATAAAGTACAAAAGGTTTGAAGCCGATGAATAGGCATAATGTTCGTTATGCATGCCGTCAGATAAGAAAAAAAATAATATAACTGACTGCTATTATAGACTTAATACTTGCAAAACGACGATTTCTAAACAACGAAAAAAATTGCAATGAATAAGCAAAAGTATTATCGTTATAATAAACAAACCCTGCAGTATCAGGAAATTAAAACACCTCTAAGCAAAAAAATCCTGAAATACAGTCTTACAGTTTCTGCTATTGCAGTATATGCTTGCGGAGTTTGGGCACTTGTTACTCCTTCATCTGTCAAAGCATATTTATCAGAGAAATCAAATCTTAGAAAGAAAATCGAATCCAGCGACAAAGAATTAGACAATTTAGCTGGCACTCTTTCCGGGCTTCGTGAACGCGACAATAACCTTTACCGAACAACACTTGCCTTAAATCATATAGATAATGCAACTTGGGATGGTGGCGTTGGAGGAAGTGTAAAACATCCTGAATTGGAACAACTTCGCGACGGTAAATCGCTGTTGGAAATGGCCAATAAAATGCAAAAAGTTAAACATCAGCTCACTGTAGTTGCTGAATCTCAGGATATGCTTTTGTCTAAAGCAGGAAAAGAAGAAAAACGTCTGCGTGCCATTCCTTCCATCCGTCCGCTGTTGGTTCTTGACCGACCAATCCACATGCTTTCCGGCTTCGGAATGCGCCGTGATCCGGTTACAAAAAGTTCATTTCAAATGCATCCCGGAATTGACATGGGAGCTGCTATGGGCACACCAATTTTTGCCACCGGCGACGGTGTTGTTATCAGAACAGAATACAAATCAAGCGGATATGGCCTTAATGTAGTTATTGACCATGGTTATGGCTACAAAACACTTTATGGCCACATGGTAGAGATTGCTTCAAAACCGGGACAGGTTGTGAAACGCGGTCAGCTCATCGGTTATGTCGGAAGTACCGGCTACTCTACAGCACCACACGTACACTACGAAGTTTTCAAAAACGATACCCGTATCGATCCGGCCCCTTTTGTTGAAGACATGAGAGAAATGTCTGTTCAGGAATTCAAAGAGTTGGCACAAAGTGTTGACCCCAACATTGATTTTAGAGCAAAAGCCTCAAGAGGCCGTCGCAGATAAATATTTATCTCCTTACTAAAAAGGAACAGAAATAAACTTTATATTTGCAGGCGATATGCAGAGCTAAGATGCTGCATATCGCTTTTTTTATATTCAATAAATAATATCTGTGGAAAACAGCAAACAAAAAATAAGCCTGACAGGAGCTGTAGCCGTAATTGCAGCCTGTATGATCGGCACAGGAGTTTTCACTTCTTTAGGCTATCAGGTTCTGGGAATCAAATCAGTTTTTGCCATAGTTGTTCTTTGGGCAACAGGCGGTCTGGTGGCACTCTGCGGGGCTTTGGTTTATGCTGAATTGGCTGTAAGATATCCGGGCTCCGGAGGAGAATATAATTATTTAAGTAGAATTTATCATCCTGCAGTCGGATTCCTTTCCGGCTGGACATCAGCAACTATTGGCTTTGCCGCGCCTATTGCGGCAGCAGCTATGGCTTTTGGAAAATATTTTACTCAGTTTGCACCGGATGTGAACCCAACGCTTGCGGCTGTTTTGGTTATACTTATCGCTGCCGGTATTAATTTTGCAGGTATTTCTTTAAGTTCAGCTATTCAGAAAGGTACTACTTATTTGAATCTGATTTTGATCTTAGTGCTTATATTGTGTGGTATTGCGATTGCAGGAGATTATCAGCATTTCAATTTTACTGTCGGAAAAGCCGATTGGGAAGCTATAATGAGCCATTCCTTTGCTGTTTCGCTCATTTATGTTTCTTATGCCTATTCGGGTTGGAACGCAGTTACCTATGTGGCCGGAGAGGTTAAAGATCCGACCAAAACAGTTCCAAAATCATTGATTTGGTCGGTATTGCTAGTTGCAACACTCTATGTTTTGTTAAACTTTGTATTTTTGCTGAGAGTTCCTATGGACCAGCTCGAAGGACAAAATGAAGTAGGTGCAATTGCTGCTAATTCAATTTTTGGACCTATCGGAAGTAAAATCATTGCAGGTCTTATATGTTTGGGGCTATTCGCCTCAGTTTTAGGTATGACAATTGCCGGTCCCCGAGTTACCGACAAAATTGGTCAGGATATGCCGGCGCTCAAGTTTTTAGCCTTCAGAAATAAAAGTGGAGCACCTATCGTTGCTATTTTATTGCAGGTGACAATTTCATTGACATTGGCGCTGAGTGCCTCATTTGATGTTGTCATCCGCTATGTAGGTTTTACTTTGGCCATGTTTACAACACTTACCGTTGCCGGAATACTTGTTGTTCGTTGGTACAAAAAAGAGCCCTTGGAAAAATCTTTGTACCATGTTCCGCTATTCCCAATTCCCGCAATTATCTTTATCCTGCTGGAAATTTGGATGTTGACTTATACTATGATCGATCACCCAAAAGAATCTCTCGCTGGTTTAGGTACAATTTTACTTGGGCTAATGGTTTTCTTTATTTTCAATAAAAAAGAAGAAATAAAAACTGAAAATACTTTATAAGTGGGTGAGATTAATATATCCACACAATTTTTGGTTTAGATTTTTGTGATTTTTGAGGCGTAAAACAGTTTATCTCGTAAGAACGAAGTGATGACGAGACAGACAATTGATTAAATTGGCGAGGCTTTGCAACGATAAAAAGCGCAAAAAGATGGCCTCAAAAAGTTTTGATTTATTAGTGTCACCCACTTAATATATTCCAAAACAGAAATATATACAAACTAAATAAATTTATTTAAGCGTTAAATTTTTAAATTAAAACTATGAACAACGCATTTCGCTTTGCATTTTTTCTGGCACTGACCGCTGTAATTTTTACAGGTCAGGCCTGCAATACACAAGGAAAGACTGAAGATCCAAAAGAAAAAGCCGATTCAACAAAGAAAGATTCCGGAGCTGTTGAAGAAACTAAAATTGAGATCGACCGAAAATACAATGATGTAGCCAGAATTTTGGCCGGTATGGACATCGAATCTACTTCTCAATTCTATGCTGTAACACAGACTGCAAGCTGGAAAAGCTACAAAAAATCTGCTGATGAAGGCTGGGCAGCTGCCGATTCAAAACGTTTCAATGCCATGCGTGAGTGGGCATCAAAAGAATTGACCGAGCTAAACACAGTTGATGGAGATATTTTCTACCCATTCTCAGGACCTGATATTTATTACTCTTATCAATTCTTCCCTACTGCAAAAAACTATCACCTTTTCGCATTGGAACCTGCAGGCAATCTCAGCTTCCTAAAAAGTGATGATTTGAAATGGGAAAGCTATTGCAACCATGTTGCCCAAACTATAGACGATTTCATTGCAGGTGGGTTCTTCCACACCAAACATATGCGTGTAGACATGCAGGTGAACGGTGTATTGCCTACAC
>CAINVS010000307.1 GCA_903854205.1 uncultured Bacteroidota bacterium
CTTTGTGTCCTTGTCCTTCCTTAAAATGTAGATCAAGTACAGAATCGTTTCGTTACACGTTCCTGCGGTTCAAGTAACTCATCTTTGCGGTAAAATTACATCATGCTCATAATTTCTACATTCACTATCGTGCCCCAATTATGAAGTAATTCCTTTGCGACCTTTGTCCTTCCTTAAAATGTAGATCAAGTAACTCATCTTTGCGGTAAAATTACATCATGCTCATAATTTCTTAATTGACTATCGTGCCCAATTACGAAGTAATTCCTTTGTGTCCTTTTTCCTTCCTTAAAATGTAGATCAAGTAACTCATCTTTGCGGTAAAATTACATCATGCTCATAATTTCAACATTGCCTATCGTGCCCAATAACGAAGTAATTCCTTTGCGACCTTTTTCCTTCCTTAAAATGTAGATCGGGCAGCTGATTGCATCACGGACCTCCGGTTCTTTGCGTTAAAAATGTGAATCTGTTGTAACACTCTAATAAAGGGTCAAATTTTTGAACAAACTGACAAAGCCTTATAGATTTTTTACATCATTTCCGACATTTCCAACCAACGCATTTCTTTTTCTTCCAGTTCTGCTTGTATTGCCTGCAGCTGTTTTGACAACTCAATGATTTTATCGGAAGAAATGCCTGCGCTGTTGAATTGCTCAGTTATTTTAGCCTTATCTTCTTCCAGTTTCTGAATCTGTTTTTCAATTTTTTTGAACTCCTTGCGATCTTCCTGTGAGACATAAACTCTGGACTTCTGCTCAGATTTCTGTTCGGCTTTAGTTGTTACATTTTCTGCTTTTGCTGCGTTAAGTTCTTCTTCTCTCGCTAAACGGAAGTCGGTGTAATTGCCCGGAAAATCTCTAATCTGATCTCCGTCGCCCAATACAAAAACGTGTTCCACTATTTTATCCATAAAATAACGGTCGTGTGAAACGACTACCACTACGCCGGGATACTGCTGCAGAAACTCTTCGAGTACCTGAAGTGTCATGATATCCAGGTCATTGGTCGGCTCATCCAGAATCAGGAAATTTGGATTTCTGATGAGCAGTGTAAGCAGATACAATCGGCGTTTCTCACCCCCGCTTAGTTTGGAGACAAAGGTCTGCTGTTTTGGTCCGTCAAAGAGAAAACGTTCCATAAGCTGTCCGGCCGACATTTTCTTACCGCCGTTCATAGGAATGTATTCCGCAATATCTTTTACAACATCAATAGCACGTTTGTCGTCTTTGAGTTTCATCCCTTTTTGGTTGTAATAACCGATGCTGAGGGTATCTCCATGAACAACCTTGCCATTATCGGGTTCGATAAGTCCGGCCATAATGTCCAAAAGTGTTGTTTTTCCGGTTCCGTTGCGGCCAATGATGCCCACACGGTCCATTCTGGCAAAATTATAATAGAAATTTTTGAAGAGATTATGACCTTCATAACTTTTGCTGACATTGTGCAATTCCAGAATTTTTGATCCGAGGCGGGTCATCTGAATATCGAGCTGAACCTGATCTTCGCCCAATTTCATTTTTGATTTCTCTTCAATATCATAAAACTCATCGATACGGGCTTTAGCCTTAGTTCCGCGGGCCTGCGGCTGACGGCGCATCCATTCCAATTCCTTTTTGAAGAGTTGTTTTGTTTTGTCCAAAACGATGGCCATGTTCAATTCCCGTTCCGCTTTTTTCTCTAAAAATTGGGTATAATTGCCCTGATATTTAAACAACTGTCCATGGTCCATTTCAACGATCTGATTGCAGACTGCATCGAGGAAGTAACGGTCGTGCGTTACCGTAAGCAGGGTGATTTTGGACTTGGAAAGGTAATCCTGAAGCCATTCAATCATTTCCAGGTCCAAGTGATTGGTAGGCTCATCCAGAATGAGAAAATCGGGCTCATCAATGAGTACTTTTGCGAGCGCAACGCGTTTACGCTGACCTCCTGAAAGTGCTTTTATTTTTCTGTCCAAATAGTTGACATCCAATACAGAAAGAATCTGTTTTACCCTGGCCTCATAATTCCACGCATTGAGTCGGTCAATTTCTGAGATGGCGTTTTGCATAGCATTTTCATCCGAATGATTGAGCATACTTGCTTCATAAGCGGCAATGGCCTTCATTACCGGATTCTGAGAATTATAAACTGCATCGAAAACTGTAGCATTTTCGTCCAAAGCAGGTTCCTGACTGAGAAAAACGGTCTGTATATGCGGATGCAGCCATACTTTTCCGGTATCGGGCGTTTCCAAACCGGCTACTATATTGAGCAGAGATGTTTTACCTGTTCCGTTTTTGGCAATCAGTGCTACCTTGTCGCCCTGATTGACATACATGGTAATTTCTTTAAACAAAACCCTGTCACCAAAGGCTTTAGATATATTTTCAATTGTTAAATAATTCATTATTGATATTAAAGTGGTTAATTAGAATGTCAGATTTTGAAAGGTAAAAGTAGAGGGTACTTGGTAAGAGGGTACTTGGTAGAGTACTTTGTAGAGGGTACTTGGTAGAGGGTATCATGTATCAAGAAACGATGTTCCGCGTAGCGAACCGAGCAAAGCGAGCTCTGTAATCAGGAAACTAACGAGTTATATCAGAAGTAAAGCGCTTCGTGGTCTCTGTATAAAATCTCTGTTTTTCTCTGTGGTTAAATGTAATATGCAATCTGGCGGATTACTTTGCGACCTTTGCATTAACTTAAAATATAGATCATGTACATAATCGTTTCGTTTCACGTTCCTGCGGTTCACGGAGCTCCGGTTCTTTGCGTTAAAATTGTATAGTTTGGAAAATCAAACTAATCAAAAAAATTTAGCATATAAATTCTATGAATTTGTTATCGCTTGATTCCGGATTAAAAAAAATTATTTGGCAATAATCATCTGCAAGGTTTCTGAACTGCCCTTCTCTCCTATCAGCTGATAAAAATAAATACCGGCAGCCCATTGACCGGTTTCCAGATTGATACCGCTTGAATTAATACTGATTGGCATCAAAGCCATAACTCTGCCGAAAGCATCAGTGACACGCAGTTTCAGTTCGGACATACCATACTGTTCCAAATTTTTAAATGGAATAAAGACCAACTGATCAGCAGGGTTAGGAACATTTTGTCCCAAAAGTGGGCGTAACTGACGCTGAATACCCGAGCCGACAGGACTATCAGTCAAAAAACTCACGGTCATATCATCAAAATAAAAGCCATCGCCTTCAACCCACTGATCGCTGCGCAATGAAATTTTTATCACAACTGCTGAATCGCCCAAAAAGTCATTCAAAGACATACTTTCCTGTACCCAGACAGATTGCTGCGCATCAAATAAAGGCTCACCAGTTGCCTGAAAATTTGAACCTGTATTGGTGTAAATACCGCAAAGCGGAATGAAATTTCCGGAGGCATTCGCTGCAGAAAATTGGACATAATCATAATCATTTTCAATATCCCACTTTGCCCAAAAATTGAGTGTTGCGTCTGTAACTGCTCTAAGATCAATCCTATTGATTAATATTATGTCTGAAACAGCATTTTGCGGATAATCCGTTCCATCTGAGTCTGTGATAGAGGAAGGCGCTGAATAAAAGCTGGCAGTGGTAGTTTGCCAATTAGAGGTATTGCCCAAATTTACCCAATTGGCCAAAGAATTGCCGTTATCTGTAAAAACCGGATTGTAAGCTCCATAGATTTTGCTGATCGTATCACTGACAATAAGTCCGGTAGTATTGTCGACATGAATGACTAAGCGTACAACATCACCATTCTGGAGTCCACTGTTCAATGTTAACAAAATAGAATCCCGCTGCGATTGCAATTGTGTTAATGTGAAACTTTTATCATTTCCAACAGATGCTATATTAGAACTTAACGGTTCAAGACTTACTGTCAATGAACCATTTTGAAACCCGAATTTTGAAATTTCAAAAGCTATTTGATTGGCTGTCTGATTTAATAATGGAGAGCTTATGTCTTTTGCCAATCCAAAATTTAACAAAAGATAAGACTGTGAAAGATTTTGCCAAAGAGTAGATTTGCATATACCCTCAATATTTGTTGACGGAGGCCAAAAGCCAAAGGCAGCATCGCCAACTTCAGGAGTCAAACTGAAAGTTTTGTTTTTAAGAAACTGTTCGCCATATTGCCAATCATCCGCTTCACCATTAGAACTGTATCCCACTGTCTCTGCTCCGGTTCCGCTGCTAAAGTTATTAAAACGGGTCAGCATAGGTGCAATTAGTCTGTAATAAGCTGAATCAGCTGACTCCAAACCGCTGTAGGCCCAGGGATAAACGAGCAGATTGCCATAGCTGTGGTAATTAAAATTCACTACAAAATCATGTGCCAGACTGAAATCTCTCATATTTTTGGTCTCCGGCTCAGAAAAAGCAGCTGTGCCACGATAAGAATCTGAAGAACTGTTTGGCGAGGACCCCTGATTGTCAAAACCCCAGTTATAACTATAGTTTCTATTCAAATCTACACCAAAAGTACCATCATTATTATTACGGCGGTTTTTACGCCACATACCGCCACCTCCCGGATTTGTTGTCTCATTATAAATGTAGCCGTCAGGATTTACACAAGGCACAAAATAAAGTTCTGTATTGTCAATCAGGGTTTTGATATTGTCATCAGTCCCATAATTTTCAAGAATATACCACATAAAATAGACAAGCTGTGAAAGACTCATCGGTTCGCGGGCATGATGGAGGGCATTGTACAATGCTTCCGGTTCATTTTCATCGATATTGGGATTGTCGGAAATGCGCAACCAATATATTGGACGGCCTTCATGAGTAAGTTCTGAAGGATTGATGATCTGACGGGAGGAAATCAATTGCGGATATTTGGCCCGCATACTGTCCAATTCATCCAAGAGTTCCTGATATGTAAAATAACCTGCCATAGAACCCAATTGAAAATTTGTCGGAGTCTGATAACTTGGCGCCTGAACCCCACCAGGCACATTGCAGCCAACTCCGCCCTGTAAGGACTTTATGGCTTCCAAGTTCTGTTGACGATAAAATTCCGAAACGTTGGCAATCAGCGTTTCAGTTCTGAAACCTGCTTCCTGCGCCAATCTTAATTCTGTGGCAGAAAAATCATTTTCAATAAATTTTTTATTGTGCACACCGTGATCGAGTGCAACACCTGTCTCTAATAATTGCTGTATATTTTTTCCTTCGATATAAATTCTTGCTCTCGAATAAGTTTCAGGAGCCTGAGCCTGAAGAATACTGAAAAGGTAAAAGACAAAAAACAGAGCTGATAAAGTTTTTTTGCAGGTATTCATATTCATAAACATATTTTAATTAAAGATTTTTTGGGCCGATAACATTCTTGGATGCCCTTGAAGATCATTGTGCAGCTCGATATTTTTAAATTGTTTTGACATCACATAATCTTTAGTTGATTCAGCGAACAAAGCACTCAGTTCAAAATACAGATGTCCTTCAGGCTTTAAATGTGTTTGTAAAAAATCGACAATAGCTTTGTAAAACTGCAGGGCATCTTCCGACTGAGTAAAAAGTGCAATACCGGGTTCAAAATCCTTCACATTTTTCAAGAGCTGATCGGCTTCAGAGGGACAAATATAAGGGGGATTGCTGACAATGAGGTCGAAAACCGGTAAATTCTGTCTGCAGACAGAATTCAGAATGTCGGCTAACCAAAATTTAACTTTTAGCTTTAGTCTTTCGGCGTTTTCAGCAGCAGTATCTAATGCCATAGGGCTTATATCGAGAGCATGAACTTCTGCTTTAGGCAGATATTTGGCAAGCATAAGGGCAATGCAGCCACTGCCTGTTCCAATGTCCAATATTTTCAGCCCCTTTTGGTTTTTTTTATGTTTTTC
>CAINVS010000308.1 GCA_903854205.1 uncultured Bacteroidota bacterium
ATTAACAGCAATTAGCGTTGATTTAATTAAACTAAAGCATTGAAAAAATTGATAATTGGTCTGAATACAGAGAAATAAGGGTCAATTAAAAATCACAGAACAATAGTAAAAAAAGGTCAGCTTATTTTAGGACATACCAGGACTCACTCCAAACTCTTAAAAAAGAGGCTTTTCAAACTCCTGTGTAGTTTTCCAGCTTCGCGGTGCATAACAGTACAGCGACAAACTGTGATTCCCCTCTTATTTAAGAGAGGGAATACCCGCAAGGAGGGCTGAGTTAGCCGTATCAAATACATTCTACTTAATGGCTAATTAGCATCAACAATAGCTTTTGCCAATTTTTTAATATCAGCTCTTTTTACATTGAAGCTTTGCGGAGTATGTTTGTGGTAAACAAAATGGCCTTCATGTCCTTCCATCACAGCTAAATATTTATCACTGTTGCTTCGCACAAATAGCAGATAATATAAATTATCAGTTGACTCTGTAATCAGTTTACTCAGCTCATCATTGGAAACAACTTTATAGGGATATGGATAATCCGCCATCAATTCTTTGGCATCCAAAAAACCTGTTGATTTTTGATTTACATTATGCTGTTCAAGCGTATATTCAGGAATGTAAAGTGTTTTATCTTTCAATTTTTTAAGTTCCGAAGCATTAAGTTCAGGTTTAGCCGCAGTGCGTTTTTCGCCGTTCGATACAAAACGGTTTATCAACTGCATATAATTTTTGAACATACCGGGTGTCCAATTAAAAATATGTCCCTCGGTATTATAACGGTAGTCATAAATAAGTGAAGGGTCAAAAGTTGTTTCAGGATCCGGATAGAGTTCCATGCGGGCCAACTGGGTTTTTCTGCGTTTTTCCCAATTTCCGTCAATATGCCAATGCCAGAGTTCAAAATAAACATAGCTGCTGAACATTGTGCCGTCATTAATAAAATCATCACCAAAAAGCATATAGGAATAGCCTTTTTTGTATTTGTATTCCGTATATTGACTGTATGACAGAAATTCCAAAGGAGTTATTTTCCAATGTTCCTCCATCAGTTCCCGATAAACCTGATGTTTAAGAGTATCGGAGGCAGGCATGAACACCAGAGTAGTTGTTTTCTTAAATTCTGACAGAAGATCAAGATTTGCAATCATCAATTGTGAGAAAGCCTTGATCTGAAAGAGACTGACAAGCAGTAAAGCGAGGAGGACAGTTTTTTTCATGGAGATTCTATTTGAAAATAAATAAAATTATGCACAAATATAATGAGAATTTGTAAAAGCAAACAAATAAAAGCCCGGCCTTTGTCAGGCATTTGAAAAATCCATATCTTTAACCCAAATAAAATCAAATGAACAAATTTCCACAAAAGGATTTAGAAGAAACGGTTCATCACCTAAAAAATGGAGGTCTGATCCTCTACCCCAGCGATACTGTTTGGGCTTTGGGATGTGATGCTGAAAACGAAGCAGCGGTATCAAAAATTGCCTCAATCAAGGGTTTATCCTGCCATAGCCCCTTTGTCATACTTGTCAGCAACTTAAAAATGCTGCAATACTATGTACCTCAGCTGCCGCCAAAAGCCTTAAACCTTATTGAATTTTATGAACGGCCAATGACAATTCTATACGGGAACAGCTGCAATCTGCCGGATATGCTGAAATCGGAAGATGGTTTAGTGGCAATACGTTTTTGTCGGGAACCTTTTTGCAGTTCTTTTATTAATGCTTTCGGCAAAGCAGTAGTTGCTACATTGCCCGTCAGAAAAAATGAACCTGTACCAAAATCCTATAAAGAAATTTCCGATGATATAAAAAATGGCGTTGATTATTCAGTAACCTACAACCGGAATGCTAAAAATGACGGAGCGCCCTCTACTATGGTGAGCCTTGACGAGAATAATGAATTGGTATTTTTAAGAAAAGGATAAAGTGTTGTTATAACACCTTAAGGAGGATGAATAATTCTCTTTTGTTTTTGCTATTAACTTTGATATGAAATTTGTAATAGAACCATACGAGCTTGAGATTTTCGAGCTTTTAAAAAAAACAGCAGCTAAGCTGGGTTACCCCACTTATGTTATTGGCGGATATGTGCGCGACAGGATTTTGGGACGTTCCACTAAAGATAAAGACATAGACATAGTCTGCGTGGGAAGCGGTATCAAATTTGCCGAAACACTTGCCTCTTTTCTGAAACCATCTCCAAAGGTTGTTTCCTATGCCCGTTTTGGAACAGCTGCTATCACCTATAAAGGCTGGTCGCTGGAATTTGTAGGCGCCCGCAAGGAATCCTACAATCCCGATTCCCGAAAACCTGTGGTAGAAGACGGCAGTTTGGAAGACGACCAAAATCGCCGCGATTTTACCATTAATGCCCTTGCTGTATGCATGAATGAGGAAAATTTCGGGGAACTGGTAGATCCTTTTAACGGTATTCAGGATATGGAAGATAAAATCCTGCGTACACCGCTCGATCCCCATATCACTTTTTCTGATGACCCGCTTCGAATGATGCGTGCCATCCGATTTGCTACGCAATTGGGATTTTTCATCGAACCAAAAACACTTAATGCCATAAAAGATCAAAAGGAACGTATCTCCATTATTTCTCAGGAACGCATCAGTACGGAACTTAATAAGATTTTGGCTGCGCCCAAACCCTCTGTGGGATTAGCACAACTTTTTGAAACGGGCCTTTTAGAAATTATTTTTCCTGAATTGCAGGCTATGCAGGGAATAGAAGAGAAAAACGGGGTGGCGCATAAGGACAATTTCTGGCATACACTGCAGGTGGTGGATAACATGGCCGGTCTTAGTGATAATCTTTGGCTGCGTTGGTCTGCTCTCCTACACGATATAGGTAAGCCTACAACCAAACGTTTTTTTTCAGGTCAGGGCTGGACCTTCCACAGTCACGAAGTAGTGGGTGCAAAAATGACAGTAAAAATTTTCCAACGCATGAAATTGCCCTTGGACAACAAGCTTAAATTTGTACAAAAAATAGTAGAATTACATCAGCGCCCAATTTTGCTGACCAAAGACAGAAGTGAGATTACTGACTCTGCTTTACGACGTCTGCTCTTCGATGCCGGTGAGGAACTCGATGACCTTCTGATCATGTGTGAAGCAGACACCACAACTGCCAATCAGAAGAAAAAGGCCATTTATATGGAAAATCTGGCTTATCTGCGTGTACGTTTGGATGAGGTAGAACAAAAGGATCATTTAAGACTTTGGCAACCTCCAATCTCAGGTGAGGAAATTATGGAAATTTTCGCAATAAAACCTTCCAGAGAAGTAGGCCTTATTAAAAATGCCATTCGCGATGCAATTTTGGATGGCGTGATTGGCAACAACAGAGAAGATGCTTACCATTTTATGCTGAAAACAGCGGAGAAGTTGGGATTGAAAGAGGTTAAGAGTTTGAAGGATTAAAAAAGAGATAAAAGTTCACAAAGGTTTACCACAAGTTTTTTTTTAAGTTTTTTTAAAGGTTTGTCAAGTAAAAAAGTGAACAGCCAAGGAAAGGCTTCAGCCTTCCGAAGCATAACCATTGTAGCCGCTGGTTTAACCTGCGTTTAACCTGAACTGAAATTTAACCGCAAAGGCACGAAGGTTTGCGCAAAGTTTACAAAGGTTTACCAAAAGTTTTTTTTTTAAGTTTTTTTAAAGGTTTGTCAAGTAAAAAAGTGAACAGCAAAGGAAAGGCTTCAGCCTTCCGAAGCAAAACCATTGGAGCCGCTGGTTTTAACCTGCGTTTCACCTGATAAAAGTTAAAAAATGAACTACAATGAACATTTTATCAATTCAATGATTTAACATTCAGATATTTACAACCTAAAAGTACACTCTACTAAGTACCATCTACTCTCTACTTATTTGACAATCTGCCTTCTGACAATCTTTTTAATGTCCTGATACAAAAATAATCTACCCTCTACTAAGTACTCTCTTCTCTCTACTTATTTGACAATCTGCCTTCTGACAATCTTTTTAATGTCCTGACACAAAAATAATCTCCAGAAAGTACCCTCTACTAAGTACCATCTACTCTCTACTTATTTGATAATCTTTAAAACTATGAACAACATAAAAATTATCTCCTCCTACATGCGTCTGGAAGACAACGAAACTCGCTATGTAGTTGTTCTTCATGACAATTCAATCTGGTGGTTTGCACCCGGTTACCCTTGGCAATCCTCTTCCAATGAGGGACTCCCATTGGGTTATAACATCGAACATTTTGTGGCTTATAGCCGCAGTGTAAAGGATGGCACCCGCTATGTGGCGGTGCTTCAGGATGGTTCTATCTGGTGGTTCGCTCCCGGTTATCCATGGCAGCCTTCTACTATTGAAGGATTGCCTTCCGGTTACAAATTCAGGTATTTCAATGCTTACATGAAAACTGACGGAACTCGTTACGTAGCTGTTTTACAGGATGGGACTGTCTGGTGGTTCGCTCCCGGTGCGCCTTGGCAGCCAACGCCTATGGACGGTCTGCATATTCAAAATCCAAATATACCTCCGGCACCATAAATCCGGACTTTTAAAACTACATTTTAATTTTAAGCCGATAGAGCAGTGCCTATCGGCTTTTTTATTAATATTTATATTTTTGCACATTATAAACAGCAAAATATATCGATAAATGCACATTAGGAACAGCATTTTTTATTTATATTTGCATATTAGAAACAGCATTTTACCCATATTATTTTCAATTTAAAGCTTATGATTTCATTAGTTGAACAATCTCAACGCATTATAAATAGTGTTCGCTCTGATTATAAAAGGTTCCTTTACTACAAAATCAACTGGAACAACCGATTGATTGGAATAAAGGGTGCAAGAGGTACAGGAAAAACAACGATTGTACTTCAATGGCTTAAATCCTTAAATCTACCGGCAAGTACTGTACTTTATTTATCGTTGGATGATATATATTTCAGCAGCAATTCACTAAAGGAAACTGTTGATCTTTTCTATAAGCAGGGGGGTAAAATTTTGGTTTTGGATGAGGTTCACAAATATCCGGATTGGTCAATAGTTGTTAAAAATATCTACGATTTCTATCCTGAGCTAAAGATTATTTTCACAGGATCCTCAATCATTGAACTTTCAAAACAAAAGGGCGACCTGAGCAGAAGAGTCATTATGTACGATTTACCGGGGCTTTCGTACAGAGAATATCTGGGGATAAAGAATATTGCACATTTCAATCCGATAACGCTTACCGAAATTTTAGAAAACAAAGTTTCCGGAATTATTAGTAATGATTTTCGACCTTTGGCACATTTTCAAAATTACCTGAATTTTGGCTATTATCCCTTTGGCATTGATAATGAAGAAGATATTTATCAACGCATCAATCAATTGGTGAGAACAATTGTCGAGGTAGATATGGCCTCAATTGAAAGTTTTGATGTCAGAAATTCACCTAAAATGCTTCAACTGATTTCAATTATTGCCAAACAGGTGCCTTTCAAACCCAACATATCAGAACTTTCTGAAAAAACAGGGATACACAGAAACACACTAAATTCTTATCTGTATTATCTGGAACAGGCAAAAATTATCGCGCTGTTATTTCCTGCCGGAATAAGCAGTGCCTTGTTGAAAAAACCTGAAAAAGTGCTCTTTAATAATACAACATTACTTTCTGCACTTGGAAATGGCAATAATAATAAAGGAACTTTGCGGGAAACATTTTTTCTGTCACAGATTAGCAGTTTATATAATGTACATTACCCAAAATCTGGAGATTTTATGGTGAATGAAAAATATGTTTTTGAAATTGGCGGTAAAACCAAGTCCCAAAAACAGCTTACAAATATTGACAATTCCTTCGTGGTTGCAGATGATTTGGAATATTCTGTAGGAAACAGACTGCCACTTTGGTTATTCGGGTTTTTGTATTAATATTTCAGAAAAAACCAGTGTTTAAAGGCTTTTTCGTAATAATTTATATTTTGCATATTCTAAACAGCAAAATATTTTATAAATTGCACATCAGAAACAGCATTTTATGAAATCCGCTCTAAACTCAGCCCAATTTCCTTAAATGCCATTCACAGATCTCCGCCAAACTGCTTTCTGTTTTGAATCCCAGCAGTCCAAACAGATTCTGCCAAATTTTGGGCAGCTCCCCTAATAAGGTCTTATCTTTTATGAAATAATCGCGATTCATTGTCCAAACAGCTTTGGAAAATTTCATAGGATCAGAAATTGAAGCCCGCACAAAAGGGCAGCAGTAGGGATAGATATAAGGTACGCGATACAATTCAGTGCCTATTTTCACCACCAGTCCGTTTTGATTTCCGCCAATGATAAAATCGCGGCAGTCCAAGGTTTCCTCCATTCCGGTTGAAATAGAAAGCGTATGAAAATCCTTAATATCAATTCCATATTGAGCTAAAAGTGCCGATGTAAACTGCAAGGTAGCTCCACTGTGCCGGTCATCATCAAATAAACTGTAACGCTTATCTTTAAAAAAACGCAGGGCCTGTTCAGTTAGCGGCAGTGATCCGGGTCTTTCGGAAAATTCCAAAAAACGGGTACCAAAAAGGTCGTAACATCGCGATATTTCCAGATTTTGGGCTGCAGACAGCATTGCATCGAGGCTAATAATTCCAGCCTTATCTTTCCGATCAAATTCAACCTTCTGTTCACTCAAGTATTGAATTTTTACAGATTCAAAATAAGGTTTCAGCAATGCTATAACCTCATTTTCTCTGCTGTCAAGCCCTTCCACTCTCAGAAATAGCTTTTTGGCTTTATCTTTTTCAAAAGGATTATTTTTTCTTAATTCGCTGGAATTTTCCGGATTTTCGGCCTCCTGCCAAAGCACATTTTTGGACTGAATCAGTTTATTTTTATAATATTCAAATCGGTCCACATAGCCCGGACGGCCCATTATTACACAATTTCCTTTCAGTAAAAAAGTTAAGGCAAAACGGGCATTGTCTGCTCCGCAGATATAAAAAACCGGAATTTTTCTGCCAGTCCATTTTTGGAGATACAACTCCAAACGCTCGATGACATCGGTAAAATTGACAGCTACTTGGTTAAAAAGCCCCTCCCAGGGATCGACAGCCAGCCAGTGCCCCTCTCTGTTTTGGCAAATCAGTTCCTGCATAAGCCGAATCCTGTAATGAATCGGAATTGCTTCCTGTCCGGTTTTGCTGTTGATATATTCATCATGCCCCGGCGAAAAATAGCCGCCAAGAACCTGATAGCCATTATTCTCCACAACTTTTTTTGCCAATTTCATCATTTCCAGATGTCCGATATGCGCGGGACAAAATGCGCCTGTACTGAGGAGTATAGCAGGATTTTCTGCCGTTTTCAGTCCCTCAAATGCAAAGGGAGTGCAAGGTATATCGATACTTTCCGCCGGATTGGTCAAGTAATTATCGCTGTCATAAAAAAAGCCTGCCTCGGTAATGCCATCATCGCCGAAAATAGGATAGAGTGCTGAGTAAAAGCTATCTTTTTTTATTTTTGGATGCACGAGGGAAAGATAAAAGTTAAAAGAGGAAAGAGGAAAGAGGAAAGAGGAAAGAGGAACCGAAGTACCACAAAGTGAAGAAAAACCAGAAAAGAGAAAGGATGGCTTTAGCCTCCAGAAGCAGCACCTTACTGAGCTGTTGGCTTCAGCATCAGGTATAAAGGTGTTTGTTATTTGTTGAAAGTTGTTTGTTTTTTTTGCTGTTCCATCTGAAAATCTGACATCTGAAAATCTGATTTCTTTGCACTTAACTTCGTTTCTGATAATTTAATTTTCACACAGCGTCACAGTGAAATTGATATTACAATAAAAAAACCGATGGCTTTAGCCTCAGATTTTTGAGTACCTTACTGAGACGCTGGCTTCAGCCTTCGTTTATAAAGTTGTTTGTTCTTTGTTGAAAGTTGTTTGTTTTTTAGCTGTTCCTTCTTAAAATCTGACATCTGATAATCTGATTTCTGATAATCTAAAAAGCTAAAAAGCTTCAAAAACGAGATCTGTTCTAATCAGTATACGTTCCTCCTCACAGGGTTCTGCATCATGAAACAAACGATGATCAAACAAAAAGACAGAACCTGCTTTTGGTTTGACTTTGAATTTTACTTCTTCCTGCAGTGCAGGGTAATTTCTGTCAAAATGTTTCCTTTCCATTTCCCGAATTTCATCCTGACCGTCCTTTAAAATTCGGGTGGCACCACCTTTTTCATGACTGCTAAGATAAAAAATTACCGACATTAAAGAGCAAAATTTTGCATCGGGATAAAAATAAGCGGCATCGTAATGCGGAAGATGCTCGGCACCTTTAGGGTAGGACATCATGCGCAGCAAGGGCGAAAGCCCAATGGGTTTCCAACGGAAGGCGGCAGGTTCCTGCCAAAAATCTGTTCTGGAAAAATCGTTAAATTTCCTTTCTGAAAGAAAGGGCAACAATAACTGATACAGCTGTTCGGCTAATTCCGGCGCCCAAAGGCTCACCCTTTCGGAGCCGAAGTACTGTTCTTTTTCAGATTTTTTAAGTCCAAGGGCAGAAACCTCTTCTTTTTTTGGTGCCTGTTGAAAAATTGTGCGCAATGCTTTTATGTCATCGGCATGCAGGATTTTTTCCAATAGAAATGCCCCTTCCATCAGTGTTTTGCAATGCCCCTCCCCTCCTTTGATGGAAAGGTCCGAGTCAAATATCAATCCGCCGGGCAGTTTTTCAATGGGCGGGATGGAGGATGTTAGTATTGGATGCATTTAGAAATTTATATGAAAATCAGTATTTAATTTCTTTTACCTTTTAATTTATTATCCATTATAGCAATTCTGTATTATCTCCAATTTTTAGAAAATAAAGTCCGGGAGGAATAGGATTCCGCGAATTCTGAGAATAAAATAACTGACAGCAAAACTAATATTAAGTATACCTTATTCACAAAGACAATAGGTTTAGATTAAGCAATTTACAATTCTTTTTCGACAAATCGTTAACCTGAGTTTAAATTTTCTAGATCGAAGCGCTTGTTTAACACAAAAAAAGCGGAGATAATTGACTTGCAACTATCTCCGCTTGGAATTCTAAAATATTGGGAATTAAGTATTCTCTAAAGGTTTAGGTGCTTTATTCATCACTATGGCAATAACGATTCCTGCAATGACAAATGGAATACTCAGAATCTGCCCCATGTTCAGGATAGCTGTTTCTGCAATTCCTTCATTGATTTTTGTATATTCAATAACTAGGCGGAAACTGAACATAATAGCGATAAATACCCCAAAAACATGTCCGTGCATGACTTTCCCAAAGCGATTGCCATAGTACCAAATCATGAAACCAAAGGTTGCCAGATATGCGAGGGCCTCGTACAATTGAGTAGGGTGTCGTGCAACCATGGGGTCATGTTTACCACCTTCACTGTCCATTAGCTGGAACTGAAAGGCCCAAGGCAGATCGGTCGGGTCACCGACAATTTCAGAGTTCATAAGATTGCCCAAACGGATAAACATACCGGCAAGCGGCACTACGACTGCCAATTTATCCATATACCAAAAGATATTTTTTTTCTGTTTACGTGACAGCAGAATGAGCGCAATAACAATACCTGCAGCACCTCCATGACTGGCCAATCCTCTGAAACCTGTAAATTTGAATTCAGGCTCGAACTGAACCGGAAGAATTATTTCGAGCAGATGTTTTGAAAAATATTCCCAATCATAAAAAATGCAATGTCCGAGACGTGCACCTATGATAGTACCCACCACAACATAAATCAGGAAACTGTCCAACAGCTTAGGATCTTCCCCTTCTTTGACCACCAAACGGTGAATGATCATATAACCGAGGATAAAACCGAGGGCAAAAAACAAGGAATAATAACGGATTTCGAAACCGCCAAAGCTGAATAATACAGGATCGGGGGCCCAAGGGATATAGGCAAGTAATAAATTCATATGAGAGAAAAAGATTATTAATTCGGAAAGGCACAGTCTCCGGTAAAAAAATGTCTACCTACAAAAGTAGGCTTTTTTCTACTAATGACAGTTTTATCCTTTTTATTTTTTGAAAGAAATACTATCTGTAATTCGGTTCCCACTGCTCCCAGGCCAGAATGGAAATATCGGGCGAGACATCCTGAATACCGAAGTAGAAAGAAAAATAAGAAGCTCCGGATATGCTGTTCTGCATCTCTGTCAGTTTATCCAGAAAAGCAGGAAGATGCACATCTGCATTCATACCAAACCAGTTTTTTTCACGGTCAGAGACAGCGTAGATTCTTAATTTGAGTGAATTGTCCCTTTCAAAATAACAGAGGTCAAGCTGATCTCCACCGGGGATATCATAGCTGTAATACAGATCGGCAGATTGACCGATTTTTTCCGTAAAACGCGAAAAAGAAAGCTCAACCCAACCCTTTTCTATCAGGGTTTTCAATAGTTCGTGGGTATTCATAGGTTAGGGTTTCTATTCAAAAATATAGCTTTGTAAATGCAATAGCAAGTATTAAGGCTTGTTTTTATAATTTTTCCTAACTTTGGGTTCAGGATAATGTCATTTCCATAGCTGAATCTGATTTTTCAACAAGAGATTAATAACATGCCAAAGTCATTATATATCGGTTTTTGGATTGCCTTGGGATTTGTTTATCTCTGTGGAGCAATATTTATAGACGTGATGGATGTAGATGCAGCTCAGTATGCCTCTATTGCCCGTGAAATGCAGGATTCAGACAATTGGACAGTAGTAAAGCATAAACATGCAGATTATCTGGACAAACCGCCCCTGCTTTTTTGGCTCTCTGCCCTATTTTATAAAATATTTGGAATCAATCATTTTGCCTATCGTCTGCCTTCACTGCTGGCCACTGCATTGGGCCTTTTTGCCGTGTATAAATTGGGTAGTAAACTATATGACAAAAAAACCGGGGAACTGGCTGCATTGATTACAGGAAGCTGTCAGGCTTGGATTCTCTTCAATCAGGATATCCGTACAGATACGATGTTGTCTGCCTTTGTCATAGTAGCAATTTGGCAGTTGGTGGTGTATATGGATAATAAAAAAGTCCTGAATTTTGTTTTTGGATTTGCCGCAGTAGGATTGGCAATGCTGGCCAAAGGTCCGATTGGTGCTGTTATTCCGGCCTTTGCACTTTCTGCTTACTGGCTGGGCAAAAAGGAATGGAGAAACTTTTTCCGTCCGGAATGGCTTTTGGGAATTTTGATTACGCTGCTTGTGCTCAGCCCTATGATCTATGGACTTTGGCTGCAATTTGGCAGTGAAGGACTTTATTTCTTTTTCTGGAAACAGAGTTTTGGCCGAATAACCGGTGAAAACAGCTGGAGCAATGAAAACGGGCCACTTTTCTTTACGCATACATTTTTATGGTCTTTTCTGCCTTGGGCACTATTGGCTGTTTGGGCATACGGTAAGCGGCTGTTACGCTTTTGGAACAAGGGACCTGACATGGAGCTGCTCACTGTTTTCGGATTTTTGCTGCCTTTTATAGCCCTTTCTTTTTCCAGATACAAACTGCCGCATTATATCTTTCCGCTTTATCCGCTCATGGCTATCATTACATCAAAAGAGCTGTTATCTATAGTTTCCGATAGATCAAAAATTGTTTATAAGGCATTTTTTGGCATTCATTTATTTCTAAATATTGTCATTTTCACGGCGGCAATTTTACTCAGCGCTTTTGTTTTCCCAAGCAGCTCTCCTATTCTTTGGCTACTCATTTTGGCAGGTATTTCAGCATTTGTTTTCTTTCAATTCTCGAAAAGGTTGTCAGAAAGCAGACTTCTTGGCAGCACCTTAATTGCACTGCTAACACTGAACCTTGTTATGAATATACATTTTTATCCTCAATTGATGCAATTTCAGTCAGGCTCCCAAACAGCACATTTTATTAATAAAAATAAGATTCCTACACTTGAGGTAGCAGTATTTGGTTTACTTCCCAACTCGCTCGATTTTTACATAAAGGATATTGCGCAAGTATTTACATCGCCGGCCGAACTCATCAGAGTTGTTTCGGCACAGCCTTTGTGGGTGTATACCAATGCAGAAGGGAAAAAATTATTGGAACAGAGCGGCGCTATAATTGAGAAAAGTTATGAATTCGATCATTTTCATATCAGTAAACTCTCTCTGAAATTTGTAAATCCAAAAACCAGAACCCAGGTTGCTCAAAAAACATATTTGATTAGAATCAGCGGTGTAATGGGTTAAGCATCTCAAAACTTTTTTAAATCCAATAAACAATGAAATCATTAAGAATAGATTACAATGCTCCTGTTGTATTGACATTTTCTCTTATCTGCACTTCAGTATATATTCTAAGCTATGTTTTTGGCGGCGATGTGGCTGATAATCCAGACGGAATTATAGGCAACCTTTTTGTACTGCCGGGAGATTGGCAATGGAATCATTGGCTAAACTATTTCCGTCTATTTTCTTACACAATGGGCCATGCGAATACAGATCATATTGTCGGCAACATGTCTATTTTTCTTTTGATAGCCCCGATCATGGAAGAGAAATATGGCAGCCGCAATATTTTGATTATGATGGTACTTACCTCTTTGATAACGGCATTTTTCCAGATTTTGCTTTTCAGTACCGGTCTTTTAGGCGCAAGTGGCATTGTATTTATGTTCATTGTATTGGTCTCTTTTGCAGATGCTAAGGACGGAACTATTCCACTCACCTTCATCTTGGTAGTACTTTTCTTTGTCGGAAAAGAGATTTGGGGAGCAATGCAGCATGATAATGTTTCTCAGTATGCACATATTGCCGGCGGCATACTTGGCGGAGTATTCGGATTTGCAGCTCCATCTGTCAAAAATTCAAAACTCTAAATAATTTGCAAGTTGCATTTTATAGCTTCAAATTAAAAAAACAGAAAAAAAACTTTGGTAATCATGTTGCAAATATTCATCTTTGCAACACATTTTAATTCATTTGAACGCTAAAAGTCTTAATATTAAGACTATTCGTAAAAAATAAAATCTAAAATTTATGGCAACCATCCATGACCGCGTAATTAAAATCATTGCTGATAAATTGGTTATCAACGAATCTGAAATCACTCCTAATGCTAATTTCAAAAAAGACTTGGGAGCTGACTCTATCGATTTGGTAGAGCTTATCATGGAATTCGAACGTGAGTTCGACCTTTCTATTCCCGATGATAGGGCTGAAGCAATTCAGACTGTAGGCGATGCTATCAAATTTCTGGAAGGAGCAAACTCATAGTTCTAACCCAAAAGATTTAAATTGCAGATAGAACGATAGCGTCGGGATGTAGTATTATAAACTGCTCCGACGCTATCGTTTTTTTGAATAGCCTTATCACCCGACTTCAATTTCAATACCAAAAAAGGTAACAGAACTTGAGGTTCAAAAATAGCAAATCTAAAAATGACTAAAAGACGTGTTGTCGTAACCGGTATCGGTGCGCTTACTCCAATTGGAAATAACATAAATGATTTTTGGAATAACTTGCTCAACGGTGTTAGTGGTGCAGGCCCAATTACGCATTTCAATCCTGAAAAATATAAAACTCAATTTGCTTGCGAAATTAAAAACTTCGATGCAGGTGAAATATTGGGCAAAAAAGAGGTCCGTCGTCTCGACCCTGTTATGCAATATTCTCTTGTAGCAAGTGACGAAGCTATTTCCGATGCGGGCCTTGCCGGCATTGAGAACAAGAAACGCATTGGTGTTTTTTGGGCCTCCGGAATCGGAGGAATAGATACACTCCATGCTGAGATTGTTGAATATACAAAAGGAGATGGCACACCCCGTTTTACGCCATTTTTAGTACCAAAAATGATCGTTGATGCCTCTGCCGGAAATATTTCCATCCGCAATGGCTTTACCGGTCCAAGTGCTGCAATTGTTACTGCTTGTGCCTCTTCTACACACTGTATCGGATTGGGCTATGACCAGATTTTACTTGGCCGTGCCGATGTTATGGTTGTTGGCGGTGCAGAAGCTGCAATCGGTGAAGTAGGCGTTGGCGCATTTAATGCCCTGAAAGCACTTTCTACCAGAAATGATGACCCGCATGCTGCTTCCCGTCCTTTTGACAAAGACCGCGATGGTTTTGTTATTGGAGAAGGTGCCGGTGCCCTTGTCATTGAGGAGTTGGAGCATGCATTGGCCCGCGGTGCTAAAATTTATGCCGAAATTATCGGTGTTGCTCAAAATGCTGATGCATTTCATATCACGGCACCAAATCCGGAAGGGACTGGTGTAATCGAACTGATTCGCTTGGTAATGGACGATGCAGGTATAAAACCTGAGGATATTGATTATATCAATCCGCACAGTACCTCTACCGATTTGGGCGATATTGCCGAAACCAATGCCATCAAAAATGCCATGGGTTCTGCAATTTACAATATTAACATGAGCGCCACCAAATCAATGACCGGCCATATGATTAGCGCGGCAGGTGCAGTAGAATCAATCATCTGTGTTAAAACAATCACTGAAGGCAAAATTCCGCCAACTATCAATTTCAATGAATTCGACCCGCAAATCGATCCAAATATAAAAATCACGCCAAATAAAATGATTGAGGCTGATGTTAACATTGCATTGAATATAAATTATGGTTTTGGCGGTCATAATTCTGCCGTTATCTTCAAAAAATATCAGGGCTAAATGCTCATTCTGAATAAAGTATAATGCTTGATTACAAGCATTATACTTTCATTATGTTGCTTAGTTTGTTGGAAAACAATAGCATTTTTTGTGTTAAGAAGGTATTATAACTACTACTGGTCAAAAGACAAAAATTTCTCACGTCAGCTGACTAAAATTCTCGGATTTATGCCAAGGTATCTGCACTTTTACAAACGTGCTTTTACCCACAAATCTATAAGTAACACCAAAAAAGGAGAAGGCCCCGAAGATCCTTACAACACGTTCAATAATGAACGTTTGGAATATTTGGGTGATGCGATATTAGATGCGGTTATGGCAGAATATCTCTTCAAAAAATATCCGATTCACGATGAAGGTTTTTTGACACAGATGCGATCTAAAATGGTCAATCGGAAGACTTTGAACAAAATTTCTGCCGACATGGGTCTTGAAGTTTTTTTGCGGCAGCATGGCACTTCACGTGTTAGCCAAACTATGATGGGCAATACCTTTGAAGCATTTATTGGCGCTATTTATCTTGATGTAGGATACTTGCGTACCAGAAAATTTATTATTCACAGAATTCTGAAACAATATTTGGATGTTCATTTCCTGGAAAGTCTGAATGATAATTTCAAAAGTATTCTGCTCGAATATTGCCAAAAAAATCAGAAAAATATCAGCTACGAAGTACTCGAACATTTTCGAACAAAAAACAATCGCGAGAAATTTAAAGTTGCAGTTTTAATTGATGAGATTCAGGAAGCTGTGGCTGAAGATTTTAATAAAAAAAGCGCAGAACAGAATGCCTCAAGACTTGCTTTAATCAAGTTAGGTATCTTAGACTCTACTGTTGAACCTATTTCTGAGAACAGTACCGGTTTATAAAATTGGCTAAATAAAAATTCAGGGTTGAACATTCAGACAAAAAAGCAGTTTCTCAATTAAGAAACTGCTTTTTTGTTTCACATATCAAAATCAGTATTGAAAATTTGAAAATCTGTCCTTAAGATGAAACGTATTAAATATATTGAACTCCTCATAATTCCTTTGATTTTCGTATTGGTTTGGTTTGGAATAAAATGCTATAAAACTCCAGGCATATCCTCAGGTATTCCTGCTCCTAACTTCCGTTCAGTTACTCCGGCCGGTGACAGTTTGGGCCTGAACGATCTGAAGAAATATTGGGTTTTGATTGATTTCTGGGGAAGCTGGTGTGGTCCATGCCGCAGTGCCAACAAACAATTGGTAGAGCTTTACAACATTTATAAAACTAAAGAATTTATCGATGCCAAGGGATTTACAATCCTCAGCGTCGGCATTGAAACTGATAAAGAAAAATGGATGAATGCTATAAAAAACGATGGTTTGGAATGGCCGCATCATGTATCGAGTTTGGACCGTTTTAATGATCCCGTTGCCTCGCTCTACGGCATCAGGGAAATTCCGGCTACTATTCTGGTCAGTCCGAATGGAAATATACTTGGAATCAATCTTAGCTACAATCAAATCAATGCCCAATTGTCAAAAAGTCTTAAAAAATAAGCGTATCTTTGACAATTAACTGACATTACTGACAGATTGTCCACATACTTCGCTATGGCAAAGAATTTGATTTTCTCGACTCAGTGACAAAGTATAAATAACTAAATTTATTATTCTATAATATGGAAAAGAAAGAGATTCCCGTAACCGGTCCTGAAGAAGAAAAAAAAGAACAGCAACACGTAGAAAATGATCCTATAATAGAGGAAATAGAGCTGCTTCATGATGAAGATTTCGCAGAAGAGGCAACGGAAATAACAGAAGAAACTGAAATGAATAAGAGCAAAGCTGGTTCGTCTACTGAGGAGTTAAATAAACTAACTACTGATTTAGGCGAAATGAAAGACAAATATCTACGCCTTTATGCAGAGTTTGACAATTATCGCAAGCGTACACTTCGTGAACGTGAAGATTTGATTAAAACTGCTGCTCAGGATACCTTAAAATCAATTCTGCCAACGCTTGATGATTTTGAACGTGCCATAAAAGCTGCCAAAACTGCAGGTGAAGAGTCAATTATTGAGGGCATTGTGCTTATCAGTGAAAAATTGTTGCGTACATTAGAACAGCAAGGATTAAAAGCAATGGAATCAGACGGACAGACATTTGATCCAGATTTGCACGAAGCACTGACCAAAGTACCTGTTCCATCTATTGACATGAAAGGCAAGGTTATAGAAACCATTGAAAAAGGATATTACTTAAAAGACAAAATCATTCGCTACGCCAAGGTAGTGATTGGACAATAATATAAAAGGAAAAATGGCTCAAAAACGCGATTATTACGTAATTCTCGGAGTAGATAAAGGGGCATCGAAAGATGATTTAAAAAAGGCGTATCGTAAGATTGCGCTCGAATTTCACCCTGACCGCAATCCGGACAATCCTGATGCAGAAGAAAAATTTAAAGAAGCTGCTGAAGCATATGAAGTATTATCCAATGATGAAAAACGTCAGTTATACGACCGTTACGGGCATGCAGGTGTAAGCGGTGCCGGTGGACAGGGCGCGGGCGGTTTCTCCATGGATGATATTTTTTCTCAATTCAGCGATATCTTTGGTGGTGGCAGTGCTGGTGGTTTCGACTTCTTTGGCCAACAGGGTCGTGGCGGCAACGGACGTAAGCGAGGAGGAGGACAGCCAGGCTCTGATCTTCGAATAAAGGTGAGCTTGACACTTGAAGAAATTGCAACCGGAGCCAATAAAAAGGTGAAGGTTAAAAAATATGTAGGATGCACTACCTGCAGCGGTAGTGGGGCGAAAGACAGCAGTTCGGTTAAAACCTGCAATGGCTGTAATGGCAGTGGCTATGTACGTAAGATTCAAAATACCTTTTTGGGTCAGATGCAGACTACTGCAGCCTGTCCAAGCTGTAATGGCAGCGGACAGGCAATTACCAATAAATGCGGAACCTGTAAGGGTGAAGGACGTACTTACGGAGAGGAAACTATCTCAATCGATATTCCTGCCGGTGTAAGTGAGGGTATTCAGCTTTCTATGAGCGGCAAGGGAAATGCTGGTTTAAATGGCGGTCCGGCAGGAAATCTGCTGATCAACATTCAGGAAAAAGAGCATGACCATTTTGCCCGTGACAATAATAATATCTTATTTGAACTGGATATAAATTTTGCAGATGCTGTTTTGGGTACTTCGGTTGAGGTGCCTACGCTCACTGGCAAAGTAAAGGTTACGATTCCTCCAGGAACTCAAGGCGGTAAAATTTTCCGACTTAGAGGTAAGGGGTTGCCTTCTATTCAGGGTTATGGTCAGGGAGATCAACTTATTCACGTTAATATCTGGGTACCTACTGAGGTAAGCAGTGAGGAACGTAAATCATTAGAAAAACTTCGCGAGGCTAAAAATTTCATACCTAACTTAAAAACTAAGGAAGAACGCAAAGGTCTATTTGATAGAATGAAGGACTTTTTTGGCGGTAACGGATAAATAACAGCAGATTAATTCAAGTTATGGGACAACTTGTATAGATTTTAATATTTTATAAAACTGATCAACAAAAAGTCTATACAATTTGGTATTTTTCTTTTGTATTGCCTGATAATTGAAAGTTATATTTAAGAATTTTTTGGAAATAATAATACTCTGTTTATATTTGTGGCCGCTAAATTGACCGGGATGTAGCTCAGTTGGTAGAGTACGCGTCTGGGGGGCGCGAGGTCGCACGTTCGAGCCGTGTCATCCCGACTTAAAAATCAAGCACTTATGTAATTTATTTTACATAGGTGCTTTTTTTTACACAAGAATTACACAAAAAAATAATTTTTTCAGTTGTGAAGATGTATATTTTTGATAACCCCTCCTACTTACTCAACCTTCTTCAGCATATACCCTTTACGATTGTGCCAAATTCCTGTCATCGAAGACTCCGCTAAAAGTGGTAAAATATGCTTTTTATAGTTTTTGTAATGATTAGAAATTCCAATAAAACCTAAAATTCTTTTCTTGATTTAGGTGTTTTACAGAAGTTTAATAACTCTATTACTTGTGCACTTACTTGTGCACTTTCTTAGTCGTTACTTAGTCGATTGCATTGCTTAGAATTAAAATATTGTATTATATTGATTATCTGTGTTTTGCTTTTATTTACTTAGTCGTTACTTAGTCGTTAAATATCATTAACTTCTTCGTTTTTAATAAACTCCATTACTTCAGGCGTAGCTCTATATTTTTGATTCCTATGGTTTGGATTCTCTTTAAACCCTAACTCTGCACTAAATTAGGTAGTCAATTCCAATTTTCTTGAAAATTTGCTGAGTTTTCAGTGTAATTTCAGATTTATGCCAAATATTTTGGACTTTAATTTTGTAAATG
>CAINVS010000309.1 GCA_903854205.1 uncultured Bacteroidota bacterium
AGTCCTCTTTTTTCATTTTAAGTTGGTTTGAAGTGTAAAGAAAAGTTATTTCCGTACATTTTTTTAGACCTTTTTGAATGAGGTCAAAAAATGTCCAGAATAACTACTTTCTTTACTTACACACTTACTGGGACGCTCCCACGGATTTGTATTTTTAATAACATATATTTCAACCAAAACAGTCTAAAACGACCAAATCTTACAATTTTCGCCAATAAACACCCTATTAACCTGCTTTTTTGATCAGTTTACGTAAATTATGGGCAAGGGCAACCAGTCCAAATTCTATTTGAACTTTTTTAAGCCCTCTCAAGCTGAACCTGGTAAAATTATTATTCCATTTTATCTGTGCGAAAACAGCCTCAGGTTCAATTGCTCTTAGTTTTCTATACTTTATTCCCTGTTCCTCCAACAAACGCTCTTTAGCTTTATTCTTTAAGACTTTCAATCTCTTGTTTAAGCTAATTACCCTGTTTCCCTTTGCATTATGACAAATGCCTCTTAATGGGCAATTCGAACAATTTTTTGCTGTGTAAAAGTGTACCTCACCCAAATATCCGTTTTCGGTTTTTCTTTTGGCAACCCCTGTTTTCTCCATTTTCTGTCCCATCGGACAAACAAAAAAGTCTTTTTCTTCATTAAAATAAAGATTTTGCGGATTGGCTATATCTTTTTTAAATGCTCTTTTCTGTTCTTTGTGAAAGTAGTTGTACTTAACATAAGCTTCAATTTCAGAACCTTCCATATATTCGTAATTCTCTTCACTTCCATATCCTGCATCTGCTACTACAACTTTGCTTTGAGTTTCATAAGTTTCTGAAAATTCTTCCAAATGCGGTATCAGCGTTGTTGTATCTCCCGGTTTTTGATGAATGCTAAATTTTGTAATAAATTGGTTTTCTGAACTAACCTGAACATTGTAAGCCGGTTTTAGCTGACCGTTTTTCATGTGATCTTCTTTCATCCGCATGAATGTAGCATCTTCATCTGTCTTGCTCAGACTGTTTCTGTCCCCGATTTTTTCAAGTTGTGTCTCATACCTTTTCAATCTTGGAAGTTCTGCTACGACTTCATTTATCTTTTTTTTTAACGTTTCTTCCTTTATCTTTGAATTGAGCTGTTCCAATCTTTCTTTTAATAAATCAGCATTCAAATCTTCAGGAAGCTCCTCTGTATTTGCTTGCAGGTTGTCTGCTTTAACGTGCTCTTCTATTTCTTTTAATACCGATTGTATTTTAGCATCAAGCCTTGCTTTGTGTTTCTCCACACTTTTTTTCCAAACAAATGTGTAGCGGTTTGAGGCAGATTCTATTTTTGTGCCGTCAATATATTGTACATCCAAACTAACGCAACCCAGATCGTTGAGTAACTTTACAACCTCAGCAAATAAAGTGTTTATAGAGTCTTTCAATCTTTTGGAGCGAAAATTATTAATTGTTCTGAAATCAGGACAGCTGTTCCCCGAAATCCACATAAAATATATATTCTCGCCTAACGCCTTTTCTATTTTTCGGCAGGACTTGACATTATTCAAATAACTGTAAAATAAGACCTTCAGCATCATTCTGGGAGAATAACTGCTTGTTCCGCCGCCTTTATAATCTGCTATAATAGAAGAGATATCAATAGAATCTACAATCCTATCAACCAGTCTCACAGGGTGATTTTGAGGTATCATGTCCGATATGTTGCTCGGAAACAATACTGACTGACCGCTTGTAAGTGCTTTAAATACCTTTTTTGCCATAATCGTTTGATTTTCAATACAAATATAATGTATATTATTGACAATCAGTAAATTATGTTCATGTTTTTATTAAAAAAAAATAGGACTGCCCATACTTTTTGGACAGCCCCTTTTATGGTTTTAATCCAAATCCAACATTATTTGTCCAGGTTCATCACAAACTCTAATGACGGATCAGGGTTTAAAATATATTTCTTTAATTTACTATCTGTATGTTTGAATTTGCTCTTACTGTCTTGATTTGACCATTGTTATCTTCAGCAGTAACATTGTAGAAGTAGATACCTGTGCTGAGCTGATTTCCGCCTTCATCG
>CAINVS010000310.1 GCA_903854205.1 uncultured Bacteroidota bacterium
AAAGCCACTTTTGATTTATACCTTTAAACTATCCCTGGCTATTAAAGGTGGCAGCTCTTTTATGCCTAAAGCATTTAGTATAGCCCCCTGATTTGTTTGTGGGCTCGATCTGATGTAAAACTCGTTATCATCAGATTTTATTTGACTTACTTGCATCTTATCCAATATTGATCTTAAAGTTTTTTCAGTAATTATTTTATTGTTTTTATTCACCTTTTTCAACACCCAGTTTTGCAGCGTAAATGCAATGTAGCACATGCAGATATGCCCCTCAATGCGCTTATCGGTCCAATGGAACATTGGTCTGATTTCCAAATGCGATTTTAATGTTCTGAAGCTATGTTCTATTTTATAAAGTTGTTTATATTGATTCAAAACCTCGGTAGGGTCAATTATAGTATTCGTGCTTATTGCAATAAAACCATCAAATTTTTCATCCCTTTTGATTTTCTCTTCATCAAGTTCGAAAACTTCGTTTTTTGCTTTGATGTAAAAGCGATTAGATTTACTTTTTAACATGGAAGGCTTCTGTAAAAGCAGTTTAGCTTTTTCAATTTTTTCCAATCTTTCAAAGCTATCTTTTTTCGCTCTTTTCTCAGAATAAGTGCAGATTATGGTCTTTTCACCAACTGTCAGTGTGGTATATTGAACAATAATTTTTTGATCCTGATTGTCAAGATATACCCATTCCTGTTTGTAGGTTGATCTGTCCAATAGTGGCTGTTGAATATCTTTTGGAAGGCTTTTTAGTCTTTCACCAATTATGTAATCATAACCTTTTTCAATTGTCGCTTCAATATTATTTTTTGATAACATTCCGCGATCTGCCACAACAATAACCTTATCAATTTGGTATTTATTTTTCAAATCATCTAAAGCTACTTTGAAAGTATGTCCCTCGTAGCTATCTCCTTTATATGTTTTATAACCAACCGGATTGCCCTCTTTATCGATCATCATGGAAAACAGAACCTGTGTTTTACCGATTTTGCCATCTTTACCATAACCCATTTGTCGAAGTTCTCCTTCTTTTTCAACGTCACTATCAAAATAAAAGGTTGTAACATCATAAAATACGACATCAAGTTTGCTGTTAAATAAATCTCTGTCAGTAGAAAAAATTTGTTGCTGTATAGCTTCATTGTATTTTGCCAACTGATCAAGTGCACGGTAGATTTGATGAAGCTCTACTTTTGGCAAGTTAACATACTCGATTTGATGGCTGTAATTCTTAAGTTTACTGCAGGGATCCTGCAATCTCTCCAATAACATTAAAAAAATACTATTATGCAAAGAAAATTGAAATCGAGACTTTTTTTGTACTCTCGAACAAAACTGATCTAAGCGAAAATGTTCAAAATCCTTACCATAAACCTGCTGATAACCATAGTTATAACGGGCAATTTCTTCTAAGTTATTACCTAATAACTCCTTGAGTTCGCCGCCACCTAATTCATAAAACTTCAGTCCTATCTTTTTTAATTGTTCAGGCGTATAATCTTCAACTTTACCAAGATTGTGAAGTATACGATGAGTGTTTTTTCCACGCTCATCTCTGTAACTTTCTAATATCCGAAGATAGGTTCCGGATGGCTTTTTTTCTACTCTTAAAAATGACATACTGCAAAGATAGAGTGAAAGCCCCTTTTTTGCAAACTTAATTTTAAAAATCGGCTCACTACATTTTTTTGAAAACCGATTCCATTTTCAGATTTTATCGGCACTCCAGAGGTGCTTTTTGAAATTAACTGTCAAACTCAAGACTTGCAGTTTGAATCTGAAATATTTAAACTAAAAACGCAGCAATTTTTTGCTGCGTTTTTAGTTTAAATCCAGAAAATAAATAGATTGAAAATGAGAAGATAATTCCATTTCCGACATTAGAAACGCTGTTCGCTTCGCGGAGCCCTTCGGGGTTAGGGTTGGTTATTCAAGCGAAAATATTTTACTGGTTTTATGGACGCTATTTGGATGAGTTCAAAATTAAATGGTTTTGTAAGCAGCTAAAAAGGGAGCTCTGTAACTAAACATTTAAAGTTGCATTTATGACTTGAATGTTGCATAGGTAATCTGACATTCAAAAAAGATATTCACAATCCAATCGAAAGTAACTCAAATTTTGCACATAAATAAATAGCTAAACACCGTCACCGCGCAATCTTCGGAATCTTTTGCGGGCCTCTACGGTAAAGGTACTGCCCATGTGGCCCATCAGAATTTTTTCATAAAGTTCCATTGCCTTAGCCGTATTTTTGAGTTGTATTTCCTGAATTTCTGCCATTTTAAAAAGGGCATTATCTACCAGGATTCCATCCTTATATTCTTCCGTAATTTTATTGAGATATTCAACAGCTTTATCGTATTGGCGTTTTTTTAGAAATACTTTGGCTTTAGTCAAATAGACATCGTCACCCAGGCCATGTGTTGGAAATTTTGACAGAAGACTATCCATCGCAGTAAAGGCATCATCAAAACGATTTTGAAAAATGAGCAGATCTGCTTCTGCGAAATAGCGCATACTTTCGGCTGTAGTGTCCAAATTGAGGTGTTCCATAATAAAAACAGAAACATCGATAGCGTCGTTGGAAATGAGTTCTGAGGTAGAACCTTTCAATACATCCAACTGATCCTGTGCCCATTCAAAATCGCCTTTATAATAGGACAATTTTGCATTTTTATATCGGGCCATTTCTCCTATGGGTGCATCTTTCATTTCCTTATCCACCTGTGAATAAAGCAGAGACGACTCCCAAATCTCGCCTTTCATGAGGTAATAATCGCCCAATTTGATTTTGGCCTGTGCCAATTCATTCCTGTCCAACATGGGGATATAGATCACCTCTTCCATTATTTTAATGGCTTTGTCAAGGTTTATCAGATAGAAAGCTTCGAGATCGGCCAGTTCCTGCATAATCGTGGCAGTTTTTCTGGCTTTTCCAAATTCTTTCAGAAAGTCCTCGTATTCAGTTTCCAGCAGTTTAATTTCTGCCTGTGTATAGGAAAATCCCGCTGTGAGTCTTTCTCTTTTTGTCGCAAGCAAAAGCTGTTTTGAGTCGATATAATATAGGCAGGAAGATCCTTTTTCTTTGATGATGTATTCAAAACAAAGCAATGCTGTATCGAACTGTTTTTCATTAATGGCCATTTGTGCCAGTTTGAAAACCCGGGCACCATTTTCGTCCAAGCGTTTATCCATGGCTTTTGCCTGCATGAATGCACTTTCAAAATCGTTTTCCAGAATGTAAACCCAAATAAGCAATTCGGGATACAGCGTATTGGTAGCATCTTTCTGCATACGGGCAAAAAGCTGCTTTTTTAACTCGTCGAAACTTCCGGTCATATCGGGAAGGTAACGCTGTAAAAATGCCTGAACGTTTGTGAGGCGATTGGGCATAAACTCCAGTGCATTCAGGTAGGCTTCCACCATTTTGGGGGCATCTCCTTTCAGGTGATAAATACCGGCCAGTTCATAAGAAAACAGATTTTTTTCTTTCATGCCTTTTTGACCTTTTTCATAGGCCTGTAGGGCATAATCGTACTGTTTTTTGTTGCTGAAAGCAATGGCCAATTTGCTCACCTGCACCTGATTTTCCGGCATGAGTTTTATGGCTTTGTCATACTGTTCTTTGGCATCATTTGTTTTACCCAAACGCTCGAAGACCTGACCCAGATCAACATATCGTTCCACTTTTTCCGGAGAGGCTTTGATGGCTTTCCGGATCATTTTATCTGCATCCACAAATTTTTCGAGCTCCATTAAACAGGACAGATAGCGATCGTAATAAAGATCATTTGTTTTATCGGCTTCATGCAAATCCTTAAAGCATTCTGCTGCTTTTTCAAACTCCCCATTTTTGAAATATTCCATACAAAGACGCACTTTTTGAGCGCTATTGTCTACCGGAATCTGAGCATGAATACTCAATGAAAAGGGGATGAAACCAAATAAAAAGATAATATATTTTTGCATATCGATATAAGTAACAATAAAAGCCATTTAATTTTCTCTTCCACACTATCATTTTCAACTAACTAAGATACGTGTTTTCCTCACAAAGGTTATAACATTATAGTTTTATAAGAAAATTTTAACGTGAAAATAGAAAGGGCGCGTCCAAACAGGCGCTCCTTTTATCTTTTATAAGAGTAGCTTCATTTTTAAAAATACGGATTTGACACTATCCCGTTAAGTGTGTAAGTTAAAAAAGTATGTTATTAAAATTTCATTCTGTTTTCAAAAATAATTAGAAATTGTTCAAAAATTAAACCCCAATCTCTGATTGGCA
>CAINVS010000311.1 GCA_903854205.1 uncultured Bacteroidota bacterium
CCATATAGCACACTGTATATGGTGATGCCGTCTGTAGCTACGATTTCAACTACTCCGCTTTCGACAAAGTACATCTCTTGGCCTAATTCACCGGCATTTATGATACAATCTCCAGCTGATAAATATATACGTCTTTCTCAAACTCAGATTGATGGTTGCGCTTTTGCTCAAAGTGCAAAAGATAAAAAAAACAACAATATTCAAATAAGTTTACTCAATAATACAATAAATACAAATAATAACGAATTTGCACCTATTCCTTTTTCTGATAATTCGCTTTACTTTTCTTCATATTCTGCTGGAACATCTAAAGTATACAGAACTGAAAAACTGACAGCTTCTACATGGAAATCTCCCAGAATGCCTAGTATTTTTAAAGAAAATATAGATAAAAGCAATTTTGGAAACGGCTCTTTTAATCCTGACGGAAAAAGATTTTACTTTACGCAATGCTTGCAACCGTTAAATGACAATTCGGCTTGGGAAATTTATGTCATGTATGAAGAAAGAGGTAATTGGTCAAAACCTGTAAAACTTCCCGAAACAATCAATCTTAAAGGGTATAATAATACTCAACCCTATGTTGCGGTTGGTGAAAAGGAAGAGGTTTTATTTTTTGTTTCGAATAGACCGGGCGGATTGGGCGGACTTGACATTTGGTTCACAGTACGTAATTTGGAAACAAATGAATTCAGCAATCCGGAGAATCTCGGAGAAAACATCAATACAGCTGAAGATGAGCAGTCCCCGTTTTATCATATCTTTTCCAAAACATTATATTTTAGTTCCCAAGGCAGGTTAAATGCAGGCGGATTTGATATATTCAAATCGGAGGGAAATAAAAATGAATGGGCCAAAGCCGAAAATATCGGTTTCCCTATCAATTCATCTGCCGATGATCTTTTTTTTACAATTTCTGAAGAACAGGGTGGCGGTTATTTTATATCTGACAGGATATTTGGAAATGAAAAAAAAACCGAAGGGAATGATGATATTTTTTATTACGAAGAGTTAATAAACATTGCTGTAATGGGGCGCTTTTTAAACGAAAAAGACAGTTCCCAAATCAATTTAAGTAATGGCCTCATAAAAATATTTGATAGCAGCGAAAAGAGTGAGTTTACTTTTGAAAAAATACTAAGCGATACCTCCGCTTACAAATTGGAACTTTTATCCGGAAAAGAATTTATTCTTGAGTTAAATGCCGACGGATATGAGCCTTTTTCTACTAAAGTAAGTACTAAAGAATATAAAAAACAAAAAACACTTTTACTGGATATTAGACTTAGGAAAATAACTCCTAAAAAAGAAGACAAAGGCATTTATATAATTGTGCCGGAAACATATGACAGCAAACTAAATCCATATACTTTACCGGGTTCCATAAATATTGACCCGGAAACAGGTAAACCGTATCCTGAGGGCTCAAGAGGCTATATTAGTTACATGGAAGCAAATGCTATTGCAGAAAAAGCTGATGGAAGAAAACTGTACTGGGAAAATAATAAACTAGTTCCATACAAAGAATTAGAAGAGGCGGATGATCCTAAGACTTCAAAAAACCGTCTTTATCTTATTGTACCAAAAGAGTATAATAGCAGCAACAATACCTTCATTGTGCCTACAGAAATTCCTATAGATCCTAAAACTGGCAAAGCTTTTGCAGAGGATACAGAGGAGTACTTAGCTTTTGTCGAAATATCAAAGATTGCTGAAGGCTCTAAAGACAGAAAAGTGTATTGGGAAAATGATCGTTTGGTACCCTACAACAAAACTGATGATGAAATCAATGAAGATTTAAAATTTGCCATCGTGCCTGAAAAATTTAACAGTCCCGAAAATGCCATGGTACTTCCTAAGTCAGTTCCCATTGATCCAAAAACAGGTAAACCTTATCCTTTTGGCTCAGCAGGATACAAAACATTTCTTTATGCTGACAGCATTGCTCAAAGTTCAAAAGATCGAAAAGTGTATTGGGACAAAGGTTCGCTTAAAGCAGTTGAAAATGTTGAATCTAAATACCTGGCAGTTGACAAAAAATACAATAGCCAAAATAATACTTATGAAGTGCCTAATTCTATACCCATCGACCCTAAAACAAATAAACCCTATGAAAAGGGGACAGATGGATACAAGGCTTTTATAGAAGCTCAGAATATAGCAAAAAAATCTCCTGAGGGAAAAGTATATTGGGAAAACAATGTATTGAAACCACACATTCCTGAAGATGCAAATGTCGAAACAGAATCTAAAGATTTGACATATAAAGTTCAGGTTGCAGCAATGAAAAACCTAAATTATATAAAATACAAGGAGCTTTCTAAAGAAAAATTCCCTGATTGTGAGATTGTTTATGAAAAAATCGAAAATGGGATTACGAGAATAATTGTGGTTCCTTCACAAAAAAATGAAGACGGTATACAGGGTTTCAGATCTAAAGAGGAAGCACTGAATGTACTCAAAAATGTTATAGATAATACCGCTTTTAAATCAGCTTTCATAAGTACTTATCAAGGCAATAAAAGATTGTTTGGAATTATACGATTGACGAACAATGAGAAGAAATAACCACAAATTCATTTAATGACCAAACCCATCCCTTTTATATTTTATTGATACTGATCTTTATTAAATTATTAAAATACTGCCTATTACATAGCCCTATTAGTTCATATGATCTTTAAAATAACATATTACCTATTTTTAATCATTTCGAAGAAACAAAAAAAAATCATTATAAAGTAAATTATTCCAAAAAGGAAAACTTAATTTTATAAAATTAATCAACATACAAGAAAGTATTAGAAATTGCAAAAAAAAAATTAAAAGCATTGCCGCTAAAATTATTGGAAAGTGGCAAAAAAGTAATACAAGTTTGGACAATCCTAAAAATCGAATGAGCTTAATAATAAACTTAATAAATATCTAAAAACTGAAAGGCTTAACTTATAATTTAAAAAAATGAATACATTTAAAATACATTTTCAATATTTTTCAGTGTTAAAAATGCTGAACATCCTGCTACTCATTATACTGCCCTATCAATTGGCACTGGCAGGCCCTAAATACAAAACTACAAAAAGCGGCCTTAAATATACTATTGTAAAAAAAGTAAAAAAA
>CAINVS010000312.1 GCA_903854205.1 uncultured Bacteroidota bacterium
CTTATGGTGGTTTTACCGAGGGTGTTCACCTCTTCCCATACCGAACAGAGAAGTTAAGCCCCTCATGGCCGATGGTACTGCACAACAATGCGGGAGAGTAGGTAGCTGCCATATTTATTATAAAAGCCTTTCAGGAAACTGAGAGGCTTTTTTTAATTTAATCAATCTCTCATATTTATTTCATCATTAGCTTTTAAAAAATGATCAATGTAGGGATCTTAGGCACAGGAAATATCGGTACAGATTTATTACTAAAAATCTTAAAAACCAATTACATAAACCCTGTAATTTTTTCCGGCCGAAGATTGGATTCCGAAGGAATCAAAATAGCACAATCTAAAGGCATCCCAGTATCAATAGAAGGAATCAATTTTTTTAATAACAATTACCAAAATGTCAAATTGGTTTATGATTGTACTAATGCTGCTGATGCTAAAATACATGCTGAGATTTTTAATTCTTTAGGAATAAAAGTAATCGACCTGACTCCATCTAAAATTGGTGCCATGTGCGTACCAGAAATTAACCCCGAAATAATTTTTTCTGAAAACAATGTAAATTTAATTACCTGCGGTGGACAAGCTTCTCTTCCCATATTACATCTTATTGCAAAAGAAACTAAAGGTTTGAAATATATTGAAGTTGTTTCACAAGCAGCTTCAAAAAGTGCAGGAATGGCCACAAGAATAAATGTTGATAATTATATCAAAACAACTCAAAAAGCTATTACTCAATTTACTGGTTGTTCAAACAACAAAGTCATTCTCAACCTAAATCCTGCAGAACCATCTGTTGATATGCAAGTTTCGATGTTTTTAGAATTTTCAGATATTGATTTAGAAAGTGTAAGTCTAAATATCAATAAAAAAATCGATGATATAAAAAACTATATCCCCTTTTACAACTTAGTAATTCCACCTACAATAAAAGAAAATGGTTTACTGGTGTTAAGTGTTAGAATTAAAAGTATTGCTGACTATCTTCCTTCTTATGCCGGAAACTTGGATATTATCAATTGTGCTGCAATTAAATTAACTCAAATACTAGCCGGAGAAAAATGAAAAAAATCTTACTGACTGATTCTAGTTTAAGAGACGGTAACCATAGTGTTAAACACACCATCAATTTAGATAGTATTGCAAAATATTGTCAGTTTGCAGACATAGTTGGTATCCCTATTGTTGAGGTAGGCCACGGGAATGGACTTGCAGCTTCTTCAATATCAGTGGGAAGATCCTTGTTTTCTGACGAGGACATGCTTTCCACTGCTAGAAAAAATTTAAAGAAATCAAAATTGGGAATTCATATGATTCCTGGCGTGGCAACTCTAGATAATGCAAAGAGAGCTATTGATTTGGGAGTTGATATCATAAGAGTAGCTTCGCATTGCACTGAAGCTACAATCTCTAAAACACACTTAGAATTTTTATCTACTCAACAAGTTACCGTATATGGCGTTCTGATGATGAGCGCTCTTATCAATGCTAAAGATTTACTTGAACAAGCTAAAATAATGGAAGGTTATGGTGCTCAAGGCATAATCATTATGGACTCAACAGGATCTTATTTGCCCAATGATGTAGAGGAACGAATTTCTCTACTAAAATCATTCTTGTCTATACCTGTTGGCTTCCATGCACATAATAATTTAGGATGTGCAATAGCCAATTCTTTAGTAGCAGCTGAATCAGGTGCTGAACTAATAGATGGCTGTATCAGAGGTTTTGGTGCAGGTGCCGGAAACGCGGCTCTGGAAATACTTATTCCAGTACTGAATCAATCCGGATTTGATACAGGAATAGATTTTGAAAAAACCATCAAAGAAGCAGATCATGTAATGAATTATTTAGTCCCCTCTGCCCCCATTACAGAGCCAATAAATGTGTTAACCGGACTCGAAAAACTTTTTTCCGGATTCGAAAAACCTATCATGAATGCTGCAGCCACTTATGGAATTGATTATTCAACTTTAATTTTTGAATTAGGTGAAAGAAAACTTGTTGCGGGTCAAGAAGACATAATTATTGAAGTAGCACATCAACTGGAAAAAAAACAACAAAAAAATAATATCCTTTCTTGAGTTACCATGAGTTAATCAAGGTATTTAATCACACAAATTAGCCTACTCAACAAATTTGAAACTAACTTCCCTGGTTCCATTTCAAATTGACTCCCTTTTTTGATAATTTTAATTAAAAACGAGTATAAACCAATGTCATCATTTCAAATAAAATCACTGACATCAAAATCCTGAAAATCCATATACGCGAACTCTCTGAAATAGCTAACTTACTTCCTAAATACCCTCCCCAAAAACTACCAATAGAAAGTAAAAATCCTGCCTCCCAGTCAATTTGACCCTTCACAAAAAAAATCAGAGAAGATACGATGAGTATGATTAAACAAACCGCAGATTTAATTGCATTTGACTTTAGCAAATCAATACCTAGATGAAGGCTCAAAGCAAATAAAATAAATGTTGCCGTATCTAAAACGATGATACCAGCCCAAATACCTATAAAAGAAAAAATAATAAAAGTGAGCCAATTGATTGATTTATTTTTTTGATTTTCTCTTACAGTTATTTTTTTGTATTTAGTTAAGGCAAGAATCAAAGAAAAAAATAAAGCCACGATTAAAATATTTTTTACTGTATTGTCATTTAGTCTAAAAACAAACAATCCTCCTATTATCGTTCCAAGGACTAGTGGTATAGACAAAATAAAAACTTTTTTCCAGTCAATAAGTTTAGCGCGGTGAAAATTAAAAGTGGAGGAAATGAAACCAACCAAGCAAGGAATTCTGTTTGTTGCATTTGCAATACTAGGCGGGATGCCTAAAAAAATTAAAAAAGGTAGCATAATAGCGGATCCGCTACTTACCAGTGCATTCAAAAACCCACCAATCAAGCCAGCAAACAACAACAAAATTTCGATTACATGTTTATTCATTAGATAAAAATATTTTTATACAGTTTATAATTTTGATATCATGGGATGATATGAATTTTCAAAAAGTTCAAAAAGTTCAAAAAGTTCAAAAAGTTTAATTTGTTTAAAAGGTTTTGACTTGAAAAGGTAAAATGACTTGCCCCGATACCTCGTGGTAAAGATAGGATTTCGGAAATGAAATATTAAGAATCTCTTGATAAGCTAGTTAAGCTAGATAGGCTTTATAAGATTGATAAGCTAGATAAAGCCATAAGCCAAACAATAAAAGCCAAACACCAACAAATTCCTAATATCCAATTCCATATTTTCATATATTCATTCATTTAAATCATGTTTTGAATCATGTTTTGTTATGCGATTGATATAGACACAGGAAATGTATCAAAATTATCTTTGTCTTATTAGCAACCTTAAATAACAAATTAATTATGACATACACTAGTACACTAAAAGCCGAAAATAAACACCAGGAAATCGCTCATTTACTTGACTTCTATAATAGCGAGTTGACCTTTCTTGAAAACAAACTATCTGAAGTGGTAAAAAGAAATACTGGTAAAGAAGCCTTAAGCGAAGCCGAGCATTTTCAAAATCAATTCATCATTCAGCGCAAAACACTTGAAGAACTTACAGAACGTCTCAAAAAAAATAAACACTTTACTTATCTCCAATCTGCCGACCATGCCGGAAAAATAGATAATCGACTTTTGACTGATATAAATACAATAGAACAGGAAGTACATATTTTTGAAAAAATAATTTATGATCTCAGAGCTAATTATAAGAAATTCTTGATTCGCTGGATTTGATTTTTTTTCATTATCTACTAAATCCTTTCCACCGCAGAGAATATGAGGTAAGGAGTTTGCGCAGAGGAGTGCAACTTTGTGCTGTTGTGTTGAAAAAAAATAAATAATAAGAAACTAAAAATTAGAAATAAAGAAGTGGCGTCCCCTTCAATACACCGAAGTGTGAAATGAACACAAGCCTTTGCTCCCTTGCGAGCTTTGCGTGAAACTAAATCGTGCTACTTTGTGCCTTTCTGCCTTTGTGGCCCCAAAAAATAAATAATAAGAAACTAAAAATAAGAAATAAAGAAGTGGCGTCCCCCTTAATACACCGAAGTGTGAAATGAACAC
>CAINVS010000313.1 GCA_903854205.1 uncultured Bacteroidota bacterium
AACATCACGAACTGGTGAAAAGTGGAATTGACTTTATTCGTGAAGAAGAAAAAAACACGGGCGGTTCACTCGGTAAAAAAACAGGGGTTAAGTATCGTGTTTATATGCGACTTGACCGCTACTGCAAAGAATATGAAAACACATTGTTTGTAAACGACCAACTAAAAAAAGCAGTTGACGACATATACAAATACCCATTGAAAGAATTTGCAAGAGAAACATTGAACCGACAGTTGAAAGCAGGGATTTCAGACGACCAATTAGCATCATTGGCTATCTCATTGCGTGAAGAAGATAAATTGGCAATTGTGAATGAAGATGAACAGCCAAACAAAGAACCTCAAATAATTTGCTCATTGGGCTTAACAAATAAATAGATTTTTAGAAATGCCAAAATTTACAGAAGAAGCCTTAGATACTTGGAGAAAACCAGCAAGTGAAACAGAGGAGCAGAAAATATCCAATGCTATTGCAATGATTAAAGATGCAATTAATGCACACGAAACATTGAAAACGAAAAGCATAGAATTTATTGTTCAAGGTTCTTATGGAAATAACACGAATATTAAACTTGACAGTGATATTGATATTTGTGCAATGCTTAAAGACACTTTTTATTCCGAATATAGAGAAGGTGCTACAAAGACAGATTATGGTTTTACTGATGGCACAAATTCATTTTCCGATTACAAAAAATTGGTTATTGAAGCTCTAATAAAAAAGTTTGGAACAGAACATATAATTGTTGGTAATAAAGCAATTGAAATTAAATCTAATACCTATCGAGTTAAAGCGGATGTTGTACCAGCATTTCAGTTTAGAAATTACAAACAAGATAAAGGCAACAATTCGAATAATTTCGTTGAAGGGATAAAATTCATTTCATCTACATCGGACGTAATAGTAAACTATCCAAAAGTTCACACAGTTAATGGAATTAGCAAGAACACCAATACACAAAGAAAATTTAAAAGAGCAGTTCGTCTTTACAAGAGAATAAGAAATAAAATGATTGAAGACGGCTTGCCAATACCAAAATGTATCAGTTCATTTTTGATTGAAGGCTTGTTGTGGAACACACCCAACAGCACTTTTACGAATGCAACGACTTGGAATGAACTATTAAAAAACAGTATAATATTTATTTACAACAATACGAATGAAGAAGCGAAGTGCAAGGAATGGGGCGAGGTGAGTGAACATTTTTATTTATTTCATTCAGGCAGAAAATGGAAACGAGAAGATGTAACAAGTTTTTTAACCCAAATGTGGAACTATCTTGAATACAACAAATGAGAAACATAAATCTTAAATATTCCCTTTTTGCAATTTTACTGATTTCTTTATCAGCATTTTTTATATTGTTGAAAATGAAAGAGGAACAAACAGTAAACTTTATTAATGTGCTAAAGTTGCTTCCAAAGGTTGTTACTATTGATGTTTTAGTAACTGGATTGTTTTCTGCTTTTCTCTGGAAATTAAGAATATTTAAAGGCTGGTTAGTTCCATTTCCAAATTTAAACGGCACTTGGAAAGGACAAATTAATTCTACTTGGATAGATCCTCAAACTAACGAAAGACCTGCACCAATTCCTGCAATTGTTACTATAAAGCAGTCATTCTTTAAAATTAGTTGTGTTATGCGAACTGCTGAAATGACAAGCCGAAGCAACATAAGCGATTTTATCTTGGATAAAGACAATCAAATGAAAAGGTTGATGTTTTCTTATGACAGTAACCCATTGCAAACAGTAAAAGAAAGAAGCCCTCAACATTGTGGTACAATGGTTTTTGATATAATTGAAAAACCAAAAA
>CAINVS010000314.1 GCA_903854205.1 uncultured Bacteroidota bacterium
AGAAAAAAGAAAGCCTCCGGCAGGAAAAGAGTACCCAAAAGGCTTTAGCCTTTTGTTTATCTCTTTTTTACTTTTGTCTCGTCAGTAGCTGACGAGACAAAAGTAACAAAAAATCAAGTCGGAGCCAATGCATTTTTGGTTTATTGGGTCGTTAGTAGACGACCCAATAAACCAAAACCAGAATCGGCCAGACTGTACATAAGCCTGATATTGTTTGCTTTTTTATTGAATTTTCAGGCTTAAGCCTGTTTCAAAATGGCCGCTTCTATATGCTGGTGCCTCCGACATTCTGAAAAAGTGCCTGCGGCTCGTAATTTTAGTGTTTTTTTTTAAGTTAGCAATTCAATTCTATGGCTTTGTTATCGTTAGATTCCAAGTTAAAAAATAAAATAACCGAATATTCAATTTATTTAATTCCCTTTCATTATATTAGCAATGAAACTATAAAACCGACAAAGCTTAAATGAAAAAACTGCTCTTTCTTCTTCTAATGACAGCAGCCCTGCAATTGCAGGCACAGGAAATTCCATCCAAAAGAATTTATAAAAAACACATTGGCACCGACATCGCAGCAGAAACCCTTAAACCCTACGATACAAAGGTCAATGCCAAGTATAAAGGATTGGTTCTTAAATCCTTTTATCTGACTATGAGTGACAGCACCAAACTGGCTGTAGATTTGTACCTGCCGAAGGGATTGAAAAAAGGAGATAAAATACCGACAATTCTGCATCAGACACGCTATTGGCGCAGACCGCAGGTACGCTTTCCTTTCAGTATTGTCACAAACGGACTTATCGGCCGTACTGCTGAAATGATCAAAGTGTTTATTGCCAATGGTTATGCCATTGTCAATGTGGATGTACGAGGCTCGGGTGCATCTTTCGGCACGCATCCACATCCTTGGACTGAGTCGGAAGTTAAGGACGGGGCTGAAATTTTGGATTGGATCGTATCGCAACCCTGGTCAAATGGAAAGGCAGGTTCAATGGGGGTTTCCTATGGAGGAACAACAGCAGAATTTTTGGCAACCAATAAACATACGGCTTTAAAAGCAGTTGTCCTCATGTTTTCCCTATTTGACATTTACGAAGATAACGCCTTTCCCGGTGGTGTCCACAATGTTTGGTTCACAAAAGGTTGGGGGGAAGCGAATACGCTCATGGATGCCAATAAACTGCCTGCCAATGCGGAAAAATACAGATGGCTGATAAAGGGGGTTGCACCTGTAAAACATCAGAAAAAAACCTTGAAAGCAGCTGTTGAAAGTCATGTAGACAATAGAAATGTTCATGATGGAGCTGTCACAATAGACTATCGTGACGAAGTGCCCAATAGTGGGGCAAAACGACCTGTAGATGAGTTCAGCCCTCACAATTTTGTTAATATTTTGGATGCGTCCGGAGTGGCCGTTTATTCTTACAGCGGCTGGCATGATGGGGCTTATCAGCATGCTGCCATAAAAAGACATTTAAACCTGAGCAATCCGCAAAACAAATTGATTCTTGGTCCATGGGAACATGGCGGTGCTTTCAATACAGGCCCATTTGTCCGCAGTAAGGCAGGTTTTGATCATGCAGCAGAACTTCTTAAGTTTTTTGATTTCCATTTGAAAGACATGAAAAATGGTCTTTACGAAGAACCGCGGGTCAATTATTTTACTACAGGTTCAGAAAAATGGCAGGGAGCTGAAAGCTGGCCTCCCGCGGCCAAAAATCAAAAATTTTTCTTAGGCGCCTCAAACAGTCTGTCTGTTTCCGGCATTACACAGCAAGGGCATGATTTTTTCAAAGAAGAAAATCGCTTTGGCACAGGAAGCAGCAATAGATGGACTGCAGTGAACGGAAAAGTAACAAATCCATACACCTATCATAATTGGAAAGCAAGAACTGATTCTTTACTGCATTACTGTTCAGAACCTTTAGCTGGGGAAATGGAAGTTTCGGGGCATCCGACGGTTACAGTTTATACCAGTATGAATAGTTGTGAGGGCGCCATTTTTGTCTACCTCGAAGAAGTAGATTCATTGGGCAACGTCTATTGTGTCACAGAAGGTCAGTTGAAAGCTACGCATCGAAAACTAAGTGAGTTTGGCTTGTACTGTGAGGCTGTACCTCAGCGCAGCCACAGTTTTGTGGACGAATCGCTTGTCATACCACACGAAATATTGGAACTTAATTTCGATCTGTTGCCAATTTCATGGCAATTCAAAAAAGGGAGCCGTATCAGAATATCGATATCAGGCGGAGATAAAGATATCTTTGAAATTATCAATCCCGATGGCTATGAAATTAAAATACATCATGGCGGAAAATATAAGAGTATGCTGGAATTACCAATTAGTACTGAGTAGAGAGTACTGAGTAGAGGGATAGTGTCTAGAAAAAAATAAGGCGGCCTCCGATTTGGAAGCCGCCTTTTATATGCTTAATTTTGAAAGATTGATAATCTTTGATCTTTAAACTTTCATCTTTGATCTTTTTACTTAATCCCGTGCATCAGTTTTTTAGTAATAGGATAAACCAATGCAGCAATGACACCTAAGCCAATAGCTACAAAAGTAAGAATCCAGAAAAAGTAACTAATGCCCTGTGTTTTGGCAACCTCAGTAGAGTATTCTCCAAAAACACCGGCTAATTTCATTCCGATTGCAACAGCTAGGTACCAAATACCAAACATCATAGCAATCATGCGGCCGGGAACCAATTTACTGACATAAGAAAGCGAAACCGGAGAGATACACAACTCGCCCAAGGTATGAAAGAAGTAAACAGAAACAAGCCACATAATACTCACAGAAGCTTTTTCGGCACCTACCGGAATAGAAGAAGCTCCAACAGCAAGACAGGCCATACCTAAGCCCAAGAAAATCATGCCGATGGCATATTTCATATTGGCATTTGGGTTGTATTTGCTTTCCCACCATTTTGAAAAAAGCGGTGCAAATGCAATAATAAAAAGGGAGTTGAGAATTCCAAACCAAGATGCAGGTACCTCAGCTGATTCTTTTCCAAATTGATCAACAAGCTTCCATATTACTAAACCCCAAATGATTAAAAAACTAACAGCCAACACGATATTAGATATTGGATACTTGGCAAAGGTTTTCTTAAATAATAAATAGAGTACCCAATTTATTATAGCTAATGGAACAATTGCGATGATAGCATCTACTACCTTAAAAATAATAGCTGAATTACCTTCGAGTAAACGCTGTGTATAATCTTGGGCAAAGATTGTCAAAGAACCTGGTGCCTGTTCAAAAATAGCCCAAAAAAACATAGTGACAATGGCAAAAAAGACCACTGCCAACATTCTGTCTCGGTCAACTTTATCATAACGTGGAATGCGAATAACAAGCAATGCGACAAACATTAACAAGGCAGTGATAATAACTAGGTTAGAACCTGCAATTCCAAATAAGTTGAAAGAAAAAAGATTATAAGTTCCTCCTGATATTTTAGAAACAGGGTCGTTTAAAATCCAAGAAAGTCCCAACACTGCAGACGCAAAAATCAGTGTCAGATCAATAGTTGTAAAAGGATTTTTTTTGGTATCATTTTCTGCGGCAGCAGCGGCTGTAGCCTTATCCTGCTTTTGAGGCACCAACCCGATATTGCCAAAAATACCTTTTGCCAGCCAAAATTGTATTAGTCCAAAAAGCATAAAAATACCCGCCAAACCAAAACCCCAGCGCCAACCTACGTTTTCGCCAATATAGCCGCAAAGCAAAATCCCCAAAAATGCACCCGCATTTACCCCCATATAAAATATAGTATAAGCGCCATCTTTTTTTTCTGGATGCTCTTTATACATTTGAGCTACAATAGAGGTCATATTGGGTTTAAAAAAACCACTTCCAAATACCAACAAAGTCAAGCCGGAGTAAATGAAAAATGGCGTTTCTAATGCCATAGAAGCATGTCCAAAGGTCATGAGCAAGGCACCAATAAGCACTGCATTTCGATAACCGACAATTTTATCGGCGAAATAGCCCCCAAGCAGTGTGGAGATATAAACCAAAGAAACATAGGAACCAAAAATAGCCAAGGCATGAGCCTTTGGCCAGCCCCAACCACCCGATCCATCCTCAACTACTGCCGCAGTAAAAAACATTACAAGCAGAGCCCGCATTCCGTAATAGGAGAAACGCTCCCACATTTCAGTAAAAAACAGCACAAAAAGTCCAGCAGGGTGACCTAACACGGTGTCTTTAAAGATATTATCTAATTCTTTGTTCATGTTTTGGTTTAATTTATACAATTTAACATCAAAGCAAATAAGTGTACAGATACTGTACACTTATTTGTATAATTATCTTTTACTTACTTTTCAGTATTAACGTACATCATGCATCATTTTCAATAGAACCTTCGATAAGAGGAAAAGTGTCAACGAAGCAAGTCCGGACATGATTACAAAAATCATGAAAAAGTCATAGAGATTTTTGATTTGCATACCCAGGAATACAGGCTTCTTAGGCTCTAAATTCCAAACCTCCAGTGTATTGCTGCTTTTTTTCTCTTTTTTATCGAATGAGTTTTTCAGAATATAGAGCATTTTGCCGTCTTTGCTAAGGAATTTGGCGTGTGCGAATTTAGGATTGGAGCCTACAATCTGTTTCAATTTGAATTCTGAAACACCTTTATCAGCAGTTTTTACAAGCGTAATTGCCAACAAGGAATCTTTTTTGGATTCTTTTGATGACCCAAAGAGATTAGACATAAACTTCTCTCCAAAGCCAGGATCTTTTTCTTTTTCAAATTTATCTGATGCGAGACTGATATCAGCAACTGCATTCTGATTAGCTGCCGACAAAGAGGCAACCATGGCACTGTCTAAATTTGCCAAAGTATTATTGGCAGTTGAGTCCCCACCGTTGAATGCGAATTTGTCAACGCCAAGAGAAGATTCCATGTGTACTTCTTCCGGATAAAGGGCGCTGAGATCACCTGCAAATTTGTTAGCTGTAGCGGTTGACAAAAACCAAACACCCATCAGTAAAGATGCAAAACGCACAGGCGCTAATTTTACAACCATAGACAAACCGATTGGAGAAAGACAAAGCTCACCAAAAGTATGTACAGTATAGAGAGTTACCAGCCAAAACATGCTCACTTTGACACTTGGATCCAAATCTTTGACACCCAATGCAATAATAAGATACCCCAAAGCCAGCAAAAATAGACCCAAAGCTTGTTTAACGGGAGAAGAAGGCTCTTTATTCACCTTTCCCAATCTTGTCCAAATAATTGCAAAAACAGGGGCAAAAATAACAATCGCAATCGCATTGATACTTTGGAAATAAGAAGCAGGAAGTTCCATATTGAAAAGCCTTCTGTCTGTCTGTTCCTGAGCAAAAAATGTCAGTGAAGCCCCAGCCTGTTCAAAGGCTGACCAGAAGAAAATTACAAAAAATGCAATAATAAAAATAACCCAAATTTTCTGTTTTTCCACAGGTGTCAGGCTCTTATCAGTAATAATTGACGCAGGTGCAATCAGACAGGCTGTATAAATAAAGGCTCCAATAAGGTCGAATCCCAAAACGCCTTTGAAAAGCACAAACATCACTAAAGCAATTCCACCCCAGGTAAGCATGGATTTGACATCCATTTTTTGAGATACAGTCGCTGTTGACTCGACTTTTTTGGGTTTCGTTCCCACCGGAATACCTGAGGGAGAAACCAAATATTTATTTTTCAATAATTCAAAAGAAACAACACTGATAATCATACCAATGCAGGCTGCAAGGAATCCCCATTTGAATGCAGCAGGCACAATTAGCCCTTCCTGATCATATACTTCACCAAATGTCCCACAAACCAACGGAGCAATAAAGGCACCGAGATTGATACCCATATAAAAAATTGTAAAAGCAGCATCTACCCTTTTATCCCCTTCCTCATAAAGCTGACCAACCATGGTCGAAATGTTTGGTTTGAAAAAACCGTTTCCGAAAATTAAAAAACCAAGTCCGACAAACATTAATGTTGTTGCAAGCTCAACTTCAGTATAAAAACTGCCGGCAAGGAACATAAAAAATTGTCCGATTGCCATCATAATTCCACCTATAAAAATAGACTTTCTATTTCCCCAATAGCGGTCAGCAATATATCCGCCGACCAATGGTGTCAAATATACCAAACCGGTGTAATTGCCATAAATAGTAGAAGAAAGCGACTTGTCAAACATCAGGGCATTTACCATAAACAGCGTAAAAATCGCTCTCATACCATAATAAGAGAAGCGCTCCCACATTTCGGTTACGAACAGTAAATAAAGCCCTTTTGGGTGTCCTTTTTGAGTAGTAACAGTATCCATACTTTATATAATTTTTTTGCTGTACAAAGTTTTTATTAGGGTTTAATCCAAATTGAGCAATCAAGGTAAGAAAAACTTCTGAATTCAAAAAAGAATCGGCCTATTTCTAATTTTGCGGCAGCTATTTTCGAACGGACTGCGCCTCTTTCAGCAGTGCTTCTTCGGCCTTTTATACTAATAAATAACTGAACCTCCTTTACACTTTTTCGCAAGATTGCTCAAATTCTTACTAAAATGGCTGTATTTCTGGATTCTGAAAACCATAACAAATTATTTGAATACACTTGTTTTGTTTAAACCATAACTCTTATAAAAATACGTAGTTTTTTAAAAAAATCTAGCAAATATAGTGTTTGTTAGATTTTTTTGTTGTATATTTAGGCTACCTAATTAGGTTATTTAATAACAATTAAACCTTCTGC
>CAINVS010000315.1 GCA_903854205.1 uncultured Bacteroidota bacterium
CTTCAACAGTAAATTATTTAATATTTCAGATGCCGAAATTCTTAAAGAATTCTATTTCATTGAATGTTCTCTTTATAATTGCGATTTGAGTGGTTCTATTTTTTCAGATTCCAGCAATTGTAGTTTTACCGACTGCAATTTGTCGGAAATAAATTATTTAAAAGATGAAGGAGAGCTAAAGGTATTACCAAACTCAAGAGGTATAGTAGATTTATCAAACACTTATATAAAAGCTAATCTCAAAATACTTTATCCTATAAATTTTAATAAGGCTAGTTTTGCTGATGACGTTGATTTAAGCATTTTAAAATTAGCCTACGATATTTCTTTTGTTAAGCTGAATCATAAAAAATTGAGCAACTTTAATTTTACTGGAAAAGCTATGAGAGAATCAAGCTTCATTGGTACAGATTTGAGTAACTGCAATTTCAATTTCTGTGATTTAAGAAATTGTGATTTTACTGACGCAAAGCTTGACGGAGCAGACTTTAGGTTTGCAGATATAAGGGGGGCAATTTTCAATGGGGCAACGCTAAGAGATACAATTTTTAGTTGAAATGGGCTTTCATAAATTTTAAATAATATACTAAATTTTTTCAATACTAGAAAATTAACAGCAAAATTGCATACATAACATTATAATTGCAGCATAATTTTCATAATTTTTACCTAGTATTGCTAAAATATAAAATCAGCTTAGAAAAGTAATTCAAAACTCAGCTCATAACTTATGAACTTTAGGATCCTTACAATCATTTTCGGGCTTGTCATTGTGACTACAAATCTCTTTGCCCAAACCCTCGTCGACGATTCCAAAACCTACGAAGTCCTGGTTTTTGAAAATATCCAAAAGGAACAAACCAAATTTATTCGAAGCGGTGGCTATGTAAAATACAGTCTATACGGCAATCCAAAAATGGTGTATAAAGGAACTTTGCAGAAAGTTACCTCCAATGCAATGTTTGTAGACGGTCAGGAAATAAAACTGGCAGACTGCAATATGATTGCCGGACGTGTCCGTTCCGACAAAGAAGTAGTAGGAGGAATTATTTTGGGGATGGGCACTGCCCTAGCCCCTTTTGGTGCGGCTATTATCAATATGAATAATATTGCAGGCCCGGCAATAATAGGTGCAGGAGCTATCATGATCGGCACAGGAATCTATCTGGTGATGTCAAAAAAGAAATTTAAAATGACTAAGGGCTGGACTGTTCATGGGGGTAAAATTACATTCAGTCAGACCTTGAACTAATTGGACAAATTATATTATAATCGTAATGGAAGCTATAAAAACTTGGGAATTCTCTGAAAGAAATGATCCTAAAACTACTGTAAAGTTATTCGTGGACCATGTGGAGATAAAGAGTCCTTTTTATATCAATGTCCACAGTTTTACAATTGATCAATTTTTTAGTAATCCGTATCCTGTTGGAAATCTGCAGGTAGATTATGAGCTGTTGAAATATCTTATCATCATCTCAGATCGAAACACACTGAGTGATGCCTCAAAATTGGTTTATGATTTCTATACTGCATTTGACAACAGCAAAATCAAACCTCTCACTATTGAGCAGGATTCAAAAGCAGGGGATTTTGTGCGTTATTTCAGTAGTCTTAGCGTACATGGAATTTCGAAACATTATGAACGTGAAGATGGCAACTGGAATCAGAACAGTCAGCGATTTTTCGACTTTTTCTTCTTTGGCCCTGAAATTCCAAAACTATCTTTTGACATCCGTAAAGGCTGGCGGGAACAGGTTTTCAAAGCACTGGGAGACAATCCTCCCTTTGATTTGTCGGAAGGATTTGTACTTTTCGATTACAATAAAATTATACCAAAAAACTTTACCTATAATTCGCCGGAGAAAGACGAAGGAGAATATTTTAACATTGAAAAAGATCAGATTAGCAGCGGTGGCTGGTCAGGTCGGGATGGCGGGGGAAACTTTAGGAGTTTAGAGCAGGTTTGGTATTTTGAAAACAGCATTCTAACTAGTATGAGTGCACATAAACCTGAAATCAGAAAAATTTTGGAGGCTGCAATTTTGGAAGGCCGCAAAGCTACTGAAATAAGACCCTCAGGAAAAATTGAGGAAAAGTCGACAGTTCATACCGTCGAGCCTACTGATAAAACGGTCAAAAAAACTGATGCGCCTGCCGGAGAAGCCCCTCCTGCTTAATTTTTAAGCTCATGGAAATAATCAGAAGTTGGACATATATAGATCCGAAAAGATATAATAGTGAACAGACATTAACACTTTATCCTAATTTCATCCAAATTGGAGATGATAAAATTTCCTATGAGGAAATGCTCCTGTCTTCAGAAAACTACCTTCCTTTTATTATTCAAAAAGAAGTATTGTTAGCTATTTCAGCACTGGATTTGGGAATAGAAGATTTGAATAGGGAAGCACATTTGACTTGGCTGTTTTACAGACATCTGGACAAAAGTCTTTTGGTGCCCGACAGTTGCAAAGTTGATACATTCAGGACTTTGCATTTTAATGAGGATGGGTTTCAACTGAAACATGAATCTAAAATACTCAGTCAGCAGCAGCTGCATTCTTTTTTGCTGTATGGTCCGGCTGAAAATCTATCTTTTGAAAAAAGAAAATCCTGGACAGATCAGCTGCTTAAAGCATTGGGGAATAGTTCTCCTATAGCTGTGCAAGACTGTTTTTCGCTTTTTGACTACGATAAAATTAAAGAACAGGAGTTTGTGTTTCATGAGTCAGAAGATTTTGTGTATTATTTTAAGATAAACAAGGGCAGTGCTTTTTATGAGGGGGAAGAATTTATGGATGGTTTTTCTCATAAAATCTCAATTGAACATCTTTGGTATTTTGACAGGATTCCCGATAAATTTGAGAAACATATTCCGGAAATTTATGAAAATCTTAGAAACGCAATTGTTGAAAAACGAAGAGATAATTGGTACGATTTGATATCGAATATTTAATCAATAACCCGGAAAGATCTATAACTTTCTACTATGAGTACATTATTAAAAAGCTGGACCTGGGTAGAACCCGGCAAAATCTTCGATAAAACCATAGAACTTTGGTCCGAGAGTGTGGACATTCCCAGGAAAATGCTGATTTTTACGCTGTAGAGGAATGCTGGTATTTCGGCGAAAAACTTTTGTGTAATTGGGTCAATTATGTTTATTTAGAGATCAAAAAAATCATCTCCTCCGCTATAGTACCCGAGAATAATTCTTTATAATATACCTGCTGAAATGGGAAAAATTATTAAAACCTGGGAATATCCGAATTATAACCAAATCGCAAAACTGGTGCTGCGGGATGATACCCTTATTGAAATTTTTAAAGACAGGCAGGTCTTTCACAGCTTTGAAGATGTCCTGAAAGATAATTTTATCAAAAATGATTTGGAAACGACTTTAGAACTGTTGCAAACAATAGCAACAATACCCAATATTAAAGGGCTTTCCGAAGTTTCGGCAAAACATCTGAATTTCTGGAAACATTACAGCCCGGGTTCCAATTTTGAAGTTTTAACGTTGGAAAGAGGCTCGAAAGAGGGTGATCAGACCAGATATTTTATTGAATTCAGCCCTTGGGGAATGCGCGAAAAAACGGTTTACAGCAGTAATGGACAATGTTATTTTACAAATATGCGCCGTCCCGATCTTCTTTTTTTCTACGGCCCTGTTACGCATTCTATCGATCTGAATACAAGAATAAAAATCAGAGCAGAACTATTTAAAAATTTGGGACTTAAACCTCCCTTCAACTCTGCTCAGTCCGGTTTTGTTTTATTTGATTACAATAAAATTGTACATAAAAAATGGGAAATTTATGTTACTGATTACCAACATGATGTACTTGAAATAAATAGTGGATACGTAACAGTTTCAGGTCGAGATGGCAGAGATTCAGGTGAAACAAAATATTCCTGTGAACAGGTTTGGTATTTTACAGACCGACATATACCTCCGGTTTTGAACCATAACAATGTTGAACTTTTATCAATTTTGAAATCTGCAATTATCAATGAAGAATAGAATATGAAAAAAAGGCCGCTAAGACGCTTTTTAAAATGGGTACTTATAATTTTTCTTTTACTCTTCGGCATACTCAATTGGGTTGCTTACAACCATGCACGTAAGTTTACACACAGTGACCCAAGCTTACAGGGACAACACCCGCAGGGACAGGTTTACAAAATGGCTCATGCGCCATTTTGGGAGAAATTGGGCTATGCATTTTGGGGAATTTCGGTGCCAAAATCGCAAAACAAAATAGAACCTGATTATGAATTTGAAACCCTTTGGTTTGTCGGAAAAGACAGTCTGGAAGGTTGGCTGCTTGAAACTGAAGAAGATTCAAAAGGTATTGTCACCCTATGGCATGGCTACGGTGCAAGTAAGGCACAATTAATTGCAAATGCTTACTGGTTTTTAAAACAGGGCTATGATTGCCTGCTGGTCGATTTTCCGGCACATGGAGGTTCAACAGGAACAACTGTCACCATCGGATGGGCCGAAGCCGAATCGGTAAAATTGGTCAATGACTGGCTCAAAAAAACAAAGCCTGAAGCCAAACGTTTACTTTTTGGCAGTTCCATGGGCTCAGTGGCTATCCTGAAAGCCGCCGCAGAATATGAACTGGGAGCTGAAGCGCTCATTTTGGAATGTCCCTTTGCTTCATTGCGCCATGCTATTAATAAAAGATTCGAACTCATGAAAATTCCGGCCTGGGGCATGCCCGATCTGCTTATGTTTTGGGGAGGCGCACAACACGGATTTTGGGCATATAAGCATAGTTCGCTAAAATATGCCGCAAAGGTAAAAACGCCTACTTTGATTCTTTACGGAGAACAGGATCCAAAAGTGGATCAATCGGAGGTGGAAAACATAATGAAACATTTGGCTGCTGAAAACAAAATGCTGAAAACGCTTCCCTGTGCCGAGCACAATTATCTCATCAGCAGCTGCCCGGAATTGTGGCCGGAGACAGTGTCAAAGTTTTAGGATGCTCTATAAATTTTCGGCCGAACGACTTTACAGAACCGCTTCTATATGCTGCTGCCTCCGCCATTCTGAAAAGGTGCCTGCGGCTTGTAATTTTTAGTGTTTTTTAAAGCTATTTGTTCTGATCTTTTATTTGATGAGAAGCTATTGAACCATTAC
>CAINVS010000316.1 GCA_903854205.1 uncultured Bacteroidota bacterium
TATTTTAAACAAAATAAAACTTACATTTTTATTATTAATTAAAAGTCAAGTTGAATTCAATATATTTTTAAAATATTTCACCCACCGCAGCTATTTTTATACTTCACTTGCAATTCTGATTCCTAAGGCCGATATTCGAAGTTCAGTTCAAAATTCCGTTTTCGTACAAAATTTTACATTTATATTCATTCTATTCATGAACTCCGATCTTCTCTATAAAATAGCGCTCATCCAAACTCCCAAAGTTGGGCCTGTGACAGCAAAAAAACTATATCAGCATTTTGGCTCAGCCAAAGACATTTTTGATGCAGATTTTCAGGAACTGATGCTCAGCGGGTTTATAAATAAAGACATTGCCGCTGAAATTCTCAAAAAAGACAATTTCAAATTTGCGGAAGAAGAGATTGCTTTCATTCTAAAGTATGAAATTAAAGCCCTCTGTTTCGACGATTCAGACTATCCAAAGAGGTTAAAACATTTTGAAGATGCCCCATTTCTGGTTTATTTTAAAGGAAACTGCAATCTGAATACGCCAAGAGTTGTTGGGATTGTCGGCACCAGAAAACCGACTGATTATGGCCGTCATCAATGCGAATTGCTGGTCGAGGGGCTAAAAGAATACAATCCTCTTATCATAAGTGGCCTGGCCTTCGGAATTGACGGCTGTGCTCACAGTAAATGTGTAGATCTGGGCATGGAAAATGTAGGCATAGTGGCACATGGGCTAGATAGAATCTACCCGCCTTCCCATACAAAATTAGCACAGCGGATGGTACAGATTGGCGGAGGAATACTTAGTGAATTTACATCCCGAACAGAACCTATGCCTGGCAATTTCCCTTCGCGAAATCGTATTATAGCAGGTATGTGCGATGCTTTGGTTGTGGTTGAAACCGCTATTTCTGGCGGATCCATCATTTCGGCAAACATGGCCAATGAGTACCAGAAAGATGTATTTGCCATTCCCGGCCGCATTGGAGATCAGTTTTCTGAGGGCTGCAACCAATTGATTAAGTCTCATCGGGCATCATTGCTCACCTCAGTTGATGACATCGCTTACATCCTTCGTTGGGAAAGACAAAAGGCGGCTGCTCAAAAACAGATTTTCATAGAACTGACGGAGGAGGAAAGAGCAGTCACAGATCTGCTTCTGGGTAAGGATGGCATTCATATCAATTATCTGATTCAGGAAACCGGGCTCAGTACCAGCCGCCTTGCCTCGGTATTACTGGAACTGGAGATGAAAGGTGTTCTTCGGGCTATGCCGGGCAAGTATTTTAGAATGAGTTAAAAATTACAATTCTATCAATTGGCCTGACTTACATTAACCCCCTTTTTCTTTCTTTTCAAATATAGTTTTTATAACTTAGCAGCCGATTTATCTAAAATTTATTTTCTGCATGAAAGAATCACAAATACAGGCCTTTGGCCGTCTGCTTAAAATCATGGATGAATTGCGTGAGCAATGTCCATGGGACCGTAAACAGACCCTGGAAAGCCTGCGCCACCTCACGATTGAAGAGACTTACGAACTGGCTGATGCTATTTTGGAAAACAATCTCGACGAACTGAAAGGCGAAATCGGTGACATCATGCTCCACATGGTTTTCTATGCCAAAATTGCCGATGAACAAGGCGCTTTTGACATAGAAGATGTCCTCAATTTCCTCTGCGAAAAACTCATTCGCCGTCATCCGCATATTTATTCCGATACAGTAGTAAAAGACGAAGAGGAAGTTAAATCCAATTGGGAAAAAATCAAAATGCAGGAGGGCCGAAAATCTATACTTTCGGGAGTGCCGAAATCACTGCCTGCCCTGGTCAAAGCATATCGGATTCAGGATAAAGCCAAACAGGTTGGTTTTGAATGGGAAAACAAAGAACAGGTTTTTGACAAAGTCAAAGAAGAAATGGCGGAACTGCAGGACGAAATTTATGCAGAAACCCAGGATCAAACAAAGATTGAAGAAGAATTTGGAGATCTGATGTTTTCACTCATCAACTATGCACGTTTTCTCAAAGTAGATCCGGAACTGGCCCTGGAAAGAACAAACCGGAAATTCATCAAACGCTTTCAGTACATTGAAGAAAATGCGCCGAAGCCTTTAGAAGAAATGAGTTTGGAGGAAATGGACGCCCTGTGGAATGAGGCCAAAAATAAATAAATAGGTATTATGATTACTAAAATAGAAGCAACCAATTACAGGAGTCTAAGGAAAATTTCCCAAAGCTTAAATCCTTTTCAAATATTGGTAGGGGCAAACGCTACAGGGAAAACTACTTTTTTAGATGTAGTCAGTTTTATGTCTGATATTGTTAACCATGGAATTGACTCCGCAATAAGAGATCGTTCAAATGATTACACAGACCTTACCTTTGCTCAAAATGGTGGAAATATTGAGCTTGCCATTGAGCTATCAATTCCAAAACAGCTAATTTTAAAATTGAAAGAAAATGATGACATGCATTATGTTCGTTATGAACTTTGTATAGGAATTATAAAAGAAAAAGAAGAATATGCAATTATTGATGAGAATTTATATTTGCTGAAAAGTGAAAATCCATTCATAAAAAAAACAAGGACTGAATTTCCTGAAATCCAATTGGAATACAATTCCATTTTACTAAAGACAGATAATAAATCAAGTAAAAAGGTCTTAACAAAAAGATTGAATGGTAACGATAATTACTACCCTGAAATCTACAAAAAAAGTAGTGGTGGTTGGATTCCCTCTTTCAAATTAGGTCATAAAAAATAAATAAA